>JANOKY010000272.1:0-12414 GCA_031419635.1 Burkholderiales bacterium
CTCGCGCAGCTCGTGGCGCATCTCCTGGCGCAATTGCGCATCGAGGTTGGACAGCGGCTCGTCCATCAGGCAGACCTTGGTTTGCGCCACCAGCGCACGGCCCAGGGCCACGCGCTGCTGCTGGCCGCCCGACAACTGCGACGGCTTGCGCTCGAGCAACTGATCCAACCCGAGCAACTCGGCGGTGGCCTTCAGGCGCCGCGCGCTTTCACCCGCCTCGACCTTGCGCACCGACAGGCCGAACGTGATGTTGTCGGCCACGCTGAGGTGCGGGAACAGCGCGTAGTTCTGGAACACCATGGCGATGCCGCGCTGCGCGGGCGGCTGCTGCGTGACCTCCTTGCCATCGACGAACACCTGCCCGCTGCTGGCCGACTCGAGCCCGGCAATGATGCGCAGCGTGGTCGATTTGCCGCAGCCCGAGGGGCCGAGCAGAACGCAGAAGCTGCCGGGCTCGATCGACAGGCTGATGCTGTCCAGGGCCCGGGTATCGCCCCAATGCTTGCTGACGTTGCGCAACTCGATCGATGGCATGGGCAGGGTGTCGTCAGCGTGGCTGAGCGTTGGTTGGCTCGCGGTGCAAGGCGAAGGGCCGCAGTATCGCGCCCAAGGCAGCGCAAAGCGCCGGGTTGCCGGCCAGGCATTCCCTGCTTTCCAGGAAATCGGCCTGGCCACGAAAATCGCTGACCTGCCCGCCGGCTTCGCTGACCAGCAGGCCGCCGGCGGCCACGTCCCAGGCGTTCAGGCCGATGTCGAACTGGGCGTCGCAATGGCCGGCCGCCACCCAGGCCAGGTCCAGCGCCGCCGAGCCCGAGCGGCGGATCGCGCCCACGCGTTGCATCACGGCGCCCAGCATTTGCATTGCGATGTCGAACGACGGCGCCGCGCGCGGCGGGCAACTGCTGGCGACCACCGCCTCTTGCAGCGCGGTGCGTGCCGACACCGCCAGCCGTTGCCCGTTGCAGAAGGCGCCGCCGCCGAGCCAGGCGTGGAAGACATCGCCGCGGCAGACATCGAGCACGACGCCCAGCTCAACGCGCCCGCGCAGCGCCAGCGCGATGCTCACCGCGTAGGCCGGGTAGCCGTGGATGAAGTTGGTGGTGCCGTCGAGCGGATCGACGATCCAGACATGCTCGGCCCCCGGCGTGCCATGCGCGTGCGGCGACTCTTCGCTGCGCACCGCGTGGCCGGGGTGGGCGGCCAGCAGGGTGCGCACGATGGCCTGCTCCGAAGCCAGGTCGACCTGGGTGACGAAATCATTGGGCTGCTTGGCACGGATCTGCAGCGAGCCCGGATCGGCCGCCGCCGCGCGGATGATCGCGGCCGCATTGTGCGCTGCGCTCAAGGCCACATCGAGCATCGGGTGCACGGCGTTCATCGGCGGCGCAGGATCACTTGCAGGCGGTTCAGGCCGTCCGCATGCCGGTAGTGCACGCTGGCGGCCATCTGCACCACCAGCGGGATGCCGACATGCCCGATCGGACGCGCGTCGAGGTCGGCGTGCATTTCGGCGGTGGCCTGCTCGACGCCGCTCAGGGGGTCGAACGGCGGCGCGGCGTCGGCGTATGACAGGGCCACTTGCACAGCATCCACCACCAGCGCAATGCGCACCAGCGCGTCGCAGTCGCCACCGTGGCCATGGGCGACGGTGTTGGTGAACAGCTCCTCGACGATCAGCGCCAGGCGCAGCGCATCGTCGCGCGAGACGGCATGTTGGTCGCAGCAGGCTGCAACGAAGTCGAGTGCCTGCGGCAAGCCGCTCATGCGGGCCGGGAAAACGCACTCGGGGTCGACCACCGTCATCGCCGCAACTGTGGCACAGTGACCGCGCTTTCGGCCCGTGTCATTTCGACCGGCCGCTTTGGAGCCCCCTCGATGAAGCACTCGCCCTCGTTCCGACTCGCCCGCGGGTTCGTTATCGCTGGCGCCGCCGGCCTGGCCTTCGCTGCGGCCGTGGCCGAAGTCGGCCAGATCAAGGTCGCCAAAGGCCAGGTGTCGGTCGAGCGCAAGGGCCAGTCACTGCCGGCCCCCGTGGGCATGCTGCTCGAGGCGGCCGACACGCTCAAGACCGGTGCCGACGGTTCGGTGGGCATCACGATGCGCGACAACTCGCTGCTGTCGGCCGGGCCCAACAGCATCCTGTCGCTCGAGCGCTTCGAGTTCGACGCCACCACCAGCCAGGGCCGCTTCGATGCGAACCTGCGCCGCGGCACGCTGGCCGTGGTGTCGGGCCGCATCGCCAAGCAATCGCCCGCAGCGATGACGGTGCGCACGCCGTCGGCCGTGCTGGGCGTTCGCGGCACCGAGTTCGTGGTCGCCGTCGATGAGTAGCCTGGCGCGTCGCCTTGCAGTCGCCCTGCTGGCGGCATTGCTCGCGGCCTGCGCAACCCAGCAGGGCGCCGTGGTGCTGCTGCCGAGCAAGGATGGCAAGGACACCGCGGTGGTGGTGTCGCAGGGCAGCAGCCAGGTGCCGCTGGCCCAGCCCTACGCCGCGGCCCACCTGACCAACGCCGGGCCCCAGGCCTACCAGTCGAGCGCGCAGGAGGTGCAGACCTACTTCGCCGCGGCACTGGCCGCGCAGCCGCTGCCGCCGGCCCAGTTCACGCTGTACTTCATCGAGGGCAAGGACGAGTTCACCGACGAATCCAGGCAGCTCATCGACCGCGTGTTCGCCGAAATCGCCAAGCGGCCGGTGCCCGATGTGGTGGTGATTGGGCACACCGACAAGGTCGGCTCCGACGCCGTCAACGACCCGCTGTCGCGCCAGCGCGCCGAGGTCGTGCGCACCGCGCTGCTGGCGCGCGGCGTGGCGGCGGACAAGATCATGACCATCGGCCGCGGCAAGCGCGAGCCGATCGTGGCCACCGCCGAAGGCGTGGCCGAGGCGCGCAACCGGCGCGTCGAGATCCAGGTCCGCTGAGGGCCGGCGCGGCATTGCGCATCAGCCCCCGGCCACCGGGGCCGGGCCGAGCCAGCGCAGGGCCAGGATCGTCAGGTCATCGGCGGGCTCAGCGCCGGCCGCGAAAGCCAGCGCGTCGGCTTGCAGGCCCGTGACCAGCGCCGACGCATCGGCGCCGGCCTGGCTCAGCTCGATCAGCCTGGCCTGCGCGCGCGCCGAGCCATACAGCTCGCCGGCCGGGTTCTGTGCCTCGGTCACGCCGTCGGTCATCAGGCAGAGCATTTCGCCGCGCGCCAATTGGCACTGCGCGCCCTGGTAGGCGAAATCGTCCACGGCGCACAGCGGCGGGCCGTCGCCGTCCTCGATGCGCCGCGGCGCGGGCCAATCCGGGTGCAGGCGGTAGGGGTTGTCGTGGCCGGCATTGCAGTAGTGCAGCATGCCGCTGCGCAGGTCGAGGATGGCGGCGAACAGGGTGACGAAGAGCATGGCAGGGTTGTCGCGCGAGACCTCGGCGTTGGCCGCGCTCATGATCTGGCCGATGTCGGCCTGCGGCGCCCGCAGCATCGTGCTCTTGGTGAGCGCTTTGCTTACGGCCATAAAGATCGATGCCGACAGGCCCTTGCCGGCGACATCGCCGACGACCAGGAACAGCCGGTCGGCGTCGAGGCGGAAGAAGTCGTACAGGTCGCCGCCGACCTCGCGTGCCGGCGTCAGCGTGGCGTGGAGCTCGATGCGCGCGTCGCCTTGCAGCAGATCCAGCCGCGGCAGGCTGCCGGTCTGGATGCGCTGCGCCGCTTCGAGTTCACCGGCGATGCGCGCGCTCTGCTCGCGCTGGCTCTGCACCAAGCTTTGTAGCGCCCTGCGCTGGCGCGTCGACTCGCCCAGCGACAGCACCGCCAGCACGGCAAACAGCAGCAGCAGCGACAGGCCCGGCGTGGCCGCATCGAACAGCAGGTGCTGCCAGCGGAACAGCGCAAACGCGCCGAGCATCGGCAGCAGCACGCAGGCCAGCACCAGCAGGGCCGCGTGGCCCGGCTTGAAGCGCGGCGTGACGCGCATCAACGCAGCCCCGAGCAGCAACAACAGCAGCGCCTCGGCCGCAGGCGCCCACGGCGGGCGGTGCAGCAGCGTGCCGTCGACCAGGTTCTCGAGCAACTGCGCATGGATCTCGCTGCCCGACAGGCGCTCGCCGGTGGGCGTGGCCTGGTAGTCGTACAGGCCCAGCGCGGTCGGGCCGATCAGCACCAGTTGCTTGCGCAATTGCGCCGGGTCGATGCGGCCTTCGAGCACATCGACGGCGGAGACGAAACGGTCGTCGCGGTGGCCGGAAAAGTAAACCCGCACGGCGCCGTCGGCCTCGGTCGGCACCGTCAACTCACCGACCGACATCGAACGCACCGCAGCCCCCGACAGCGCCAGGTGCAGCGACGGTGCGCGCATCGCCACCCGCAGCATCTCCAGCGCCAGCGCCGGCACCAGGGTGCCGTTGACGCTGGCCACCAGCGGGATGCGCCGCACCACGCCGCGCGACGGATCGACCGAGATCAGCCCCCAGCCATGGGCCTGCGAGTTGAGCGCGTCCAGGCTGGTCAGCGCCCCGGTGTAGCGGGTCCAGGCCGGCGTGGCGCCGCCTGCTGGTGGGCTGGCGCGCACGGCGATCGGCACCGCGCGCAAGGACATGCCCGTGACTTCGGCGACGCCGGCAATGGCCATCACCGAGGGCGCGTCGTGCAGGGCGCGGGCCAGCTCGCTGTCGTTGGACGGCATCGAGCGCAGCGCGGCCACGATCGCCGCGTCCTTGACCTGCATGCGCGCCAACAGCCGTTCGGGCGACAGCGCATCGGCCTCGGGCATCAGGATGTCCAGGCCAATGGCCGCCGGCTCGGCCTGGTTGACGATGTCGACCAGGCGCGCGAGTTGGGTGCGCGGCCAGGGCCATTGGCCGAGTGCCTGTAGGCTCTTCTGGTCGATTTCGACCACCGTTACCGGCAGCCTGCCGACCGGGCGTGGCGCGAGCACCTGGTGGGCATCGAACCAGCCCGCCTGGAAGCGCTCGGTCCAGGGCGCCTGTAGCCAAATCAGGCCGGCCAGCACCAGCAGCAAGGCCGCGCCCGCCAGGCGGATGCGGCGGTAGGGATCGGCCGCGGAGCTGCGCGCCTTGCGCGCCATCACAGGCCGATTTCCAGCCCGTCGTAGGCCGCGCTGACGAGCAAGCGCTTCGCACCGCGGGTGATCTCTTCCAGGCGCCGCGTTTCGGCCAGCACGGTGTCGATGGCGGCATCGTCGAACATCGGTTCGTGGTGGAACAGGCACAGATGCCGCACGCCGGCCATCTGGCACAGCTCGACGCCGACGATGTTGCTCGAGTGGCCCCAATCGGCCTTGACCGACACCGCGTCGGCCAGCGAGTACATGCCGTCGAAGATCACCAGATCGGCGTCGCGGAAGAACTCGACAAAGCGCTCGGTGTGTTCAGGCTGCGCCAGCGGGTGTTCGGAATCGGTGGAATAGACCACCACCTTGCCCTGCGACTCGAAGCGGTAGCCGTAGGAATCGCCGCCGTGGCGCTGCAGCATCGGCGTGACGCTGACACCGGCGATGTCATGGGTGCGGCCGGGTTCGAGCTGAACGAATTCCAGCGCCGCGCCGAAGATCGAAAAATCGACCGGGAACGACGGCGGGTCCTGCTGGCGCCGCAGCGCGGCTTCGATGTCGGCATGGCAACCGTAGATCACCACCCGGTTGCCCGGCACGAAGGCCGGCACGAAGAACGGCAGGCCCATGATGTGGTCCCAGTGCAGGTGCGACTGGAAGATGTGGAAGGTCTGCGCCGCACCGCGCCCGCGCTCGGCCATCGCGGCCTGGCCAAAGGGGCGCAGGCCGCTGCCCATGTCGCAGACGAAATAGTCGAAGCTGCCGGTTTCGATCTGCACGCAGGAGGTGTGGCCGCCGTAGGTGCCGGCCACCGCGAACGGCAGGCTGACCAGGAGCTTGTCCAGATCGGCATCTGTCGCCAGTGGCCGGCCGCGCGCGACGCGCAGTGTGGCCAGCAACTTCTGCCGCACGCCTGTTGCGGTCAGCGCCACCGGCAGCGAACCGCGGGTGCCCCAGAAACGCGCGCGCATCATGGTGTTGGTGCGGAGCCGGTGCCCGCGCCGCGGTACTGCGCCAGCGCCGCGGGCGAACACAGCGCCAGCGCGTCATCGACTGTTGCGGTGACGGTGAGGATGCGGTCGAAACGGCTGATAGCGAAGATCTCGGCCACCACGGTTTGCAGTGCGGTGACGAGCAATTGCGCCTTGCCTTCGCGCAGTTGCCGGGCAGCGATCATCAACACCCGCAGGCCGACGCTGCTGATGTACTCGACGCCCGAGAAGTCGAGCACCAGCGCACCCTGGCTGGCCGCGGCCTGGTCCAGCAGCGGCGCCAGGGCGGCTTCAAACGGCGCCGCGCTTTGATGGTCGATGCGGCCGGCCAGCGTCGCGACGATGGCATCGGCATAGGGGCGCGTCACGATTTGCAAGATGCGTCCGTCCTGAGAAGGGGTTCAGCGAGGCCGCCGGGAGGGCTGGAAATCAGTATAGGAGAACGGGCGGTGATTGGGGCCCTGCGGCAAACACCTGCCGGCCTGCGCCACCGGGGCGACGGACAATCAACGCCGCCGCCGCCGCGCGGCATCCCCCCGCTGACCCTGAGGCATCGCACCATGAATTTCCGCAGCATCGTTTGCGCCACCGTCATGGCGCTGGCCGCGGCCCTGGCCATTGCACCGGCCGCCTTCGCACAATCGTGGCCCACCAAGCAGCCGATCAAACTGGTCGCGGTGTTCCCGCCCGGCGGCTCGGTGGACCAGGTGGCGCGCATCCTGGCGCCCGCGCTGCAACAACTGCTGGCGCAAACCGTGGTGGTCGACAACAAGGGCGGCGCATCCGGCTCGATCGGCACCGGCGCGGTGGCCGCGGCGCCGCCCGACGGCTACACCTTCGCGGTGGTCTTCGACACCCACGCCGTCAACCCCGCCCTGATCCCCAACCTGCCCTTCGACACGCGCAAGGACCTGACGACGGTGGCCGTGCTCGGCACCGGCGCGATGGTGCTGGCCACGCATGCCGACACGCCGTACAAGAGCTTCGCCGACGTGGTGGCTGCCGGCAAGACGGCGCAGGGTGTCAGCTACGGCAGCATCGGCTCGGGCAGCCTGGGGCATCTGGCGATCACCCTGCTGGCCAAGAATGCGCAGCTCAATCTCGTGCACGTGCCCTACCGTGGCGGCGGCCCGCTGATGAACGACGCCATCGCCGGCCATGTGCCGCTGTCGATCGGCTCAGTATTCCTGACCAAGCCGCACCTCGACAGCAAGCGCCTGCGCGCCCTGGCCGTGACCACCAGCACGCGCTCGGCCAACCTGCCCGATGTGCCGACCGTGGCCGAGAGCGGTCTGATCGGATTCAGCGGCTTCGACGCCCCCGCCTGGTGGGCCGTGCTGGCCCCGGCCAAGACCCCGCCCGAGATCGTCAAGCGCATGAACGAGCAGATCAACGCCGCGCTGAAACTGCCCGAGGTGGCCGCCAAGCTCGCCGCGCAGGGCATCGATGTGCGCACCGGCACGCCGCAGGAATCGCAGGCGTTCGTCGACGGGCAGATCGATGTCTGGGCCAAGGTGGTGAAGGACAACGGGATCAAGGCGGAGTAGGGCATGGCCCGCCGCAACAAGACCAGCCCTGCTGAAGACATGATCGATATCGTGTCGCGCTTGCCCTGGTGGGCGGGCGTGGCGCTCGCAGCCGTGTTCTACCTCGTGCTGCACCGGGTGGCCTCGCAGCAGGTGGTCACCGCCGTGCAACCAGGCCAGATCGGCGATATGGTGACGAAGACGCTCTGGAAGACATTGGCCACCTTCGGCCAATATATCCTTCCCTTCGTCTGTCTGGCCGGTGCCGCTGTGTCTGCGTGGCGGCGCCGCGAGCGCCAGGGCTTGGTCGCCAGCGTCGTCGAGAGCAAAGCCGCCGATGCGCTCGACGGCATGAGCTGGCAACAGTTCGAGAAGCTCGTCGGCGAGGCGTTTCGCTTGCAGGGCTACTCAGTCGCCGAGATCGGCGGCGGCGGCGCCGATGGCGGCGTGGACCTCGTGCTGCGCAGAGGCAGCGAGAAGTTCTTCGTCCAGTGCAAGCAGTGGCGCGCCTTCAAGGTCGGCGTCGACGTGGTGCGCGAACTCTATGGCGTGATGGCTGCCAAAGGCGCGGCAGGCGGATTCGTCGTCACGTCGGGCCGCTTCACCGAAGAGGCCAGCAACTTCGCGAGCGGGCGCAACGTCCATCTGATCGACGGGCCGAAACTGCATGGGCTGCTTCGGCAGGCGCAGGCGGTCGACCGGCAGCGGCCAGGGGCTGGCGCACCTGCAAAGCCAGAGCGTGAGCCGGTTGCGTCGCCCGCATCGGCCTCGCCCATGTGCCCCGCCTGTTCCAAGGCGATGGTCAAGCGAATTGCCAAGCGAGGCGCGAATGCGGGCATCGAGTTCTGGGGCTGCACGGGCTATCCGGCGTGCAAGGGAGTCCGATCGGCGTGAACGACAAGTTGGTGTGCACCCCATGGTGTCGTTGCCTGTTCCTTGCCAGCCATGAATCCTTGAGCTGTCCGTGAGCGAAGTCGGTTGGGCTGCGGCAGGCGGCCTATATGCAGAGTTCTACACAATGGTCGGGTGCACCCGTTCGCTCGATTGCAATGAATGACAGCAGTCAGTCTCTTGCCGACACATGAACAGCGAGCCTCAATCCACAGCGAGTGGTGAGGTGCAGGCATTCGCTTCTGGGCACCACGGCACCTCTCTAGAATCGCCGCGACGGAGAACAATCGCGATGCGACACAACCTGCTGCTTGCGGCGCTGCTCGGCTTCGCCGCGATGCCGTGCGCCGCGGCGGTCAACAAATGCACCGACACGCGCGGCAAGGTGACGTACCAGGACGAACCCTGCGCCGCGACGCCGCAGTCGTCGAAGGTCGATACGTCGAACCCGGTGGACACACGCCCTGGACAGGCGGCGACCGCGCCGCAGCGCACGATCACCAAGTCCGTGCCAGCCGGCGACGACGCCGACTATCGATCGGCCAAGGGCACGTGGCGAGGGCCGGCGCAGTTTCAGTTCAGCGTCAGTGGTGCGCGTGCTTCCGACGCCCACGCGATCGGGCGCATGGTGATCGAGCTGTATCCCGACGGCCGGGTGCGCGGCGTCATCGACGAGGCCGGCTGCAAACTGAGCGGTTTGCACACGCCGTTCGTGTCCGCCGCGAGTGCCTCCATCGACGTGACCTTGTCCGGCTGCCATGACGATCGATTCAACACGCGCTATTCGGGCCATTTGTTGGGCAGCGCCGCCGCCAAGGAGTCGAAGCTGCAACTCAACGCCGTCGCGATGACCCTGTTGCCGGGCCGGGTCAGCCAGGCGTCGATCGATGCTGTCCTCCAGCGCTGACTCGCGCTGTCACCGGCCGGCCTACCGACGCGACGCGCGGCGAGTGGGCGCCTTCGGAGGTGGCGCGCCCTCGGCAAGGCCCGTCGATACCGCCGGCCCCAAGAACTGATCCGCCGGGATCGGTGGCACCTCAGGCCCGGTGTCGCCCGCGCGCAGGTGCGGCAGGTGGGTGGCGACGATTTCCTCGACGATCTCGGCCTGCAGGCGGTCGCGTTGCTTCTTTTTGGGATCCCGGTTTGCCAGCGCCGACATCCAGCGCTTGAAGCGCGCAAACGCCAACGGGTGAATCGTATTCATCCGCGCCATCTTGCCGTTGCTGGCGACGATGACGGATGAGAACGGCGGCGAATCCAGCAAGACTTGGGCGTTGATGGCCTGCGCGGCCCAAAAATCGTCTTCGTCGCCGCTCAGGCGAATCGGGTGCGCGTCGCCATCGACAGCTTGCCGTCGAATGATGTCCACCTCGAAGCCGTCCTTGTTGACGGCCGTGTACTTCTGCGATTGCCGAATCCTGAACGTCGGGTCGACCTTCTTCAACACGCCCAGCATCGAGCTGTCCAGGCGCTTGAGTTGGGTGGCGAAATGAACGCGCTTGCGCACGTCCCAGATGAGGTCGATATCCTGGGTTGCGATGGCCCCGGGAATGACGCGCAGGCCGGCTTCGGCTTCGTACGCGTAGACCGCGTGCGTGCCGACCACGCGGACGTGCTCGGTGAGTTTGGTGGCAGCGAGCCGATTGAGAATGTTGACCACGAGGGGATCGACGCGACCGACGCGAAGCGCCTTGTTCATGCGCTCGTGTTCCGCCACCCGCACGTCGAGGCCGGCGAGCCGCACTTCGGCTTCCCGCTTGCGCTGCTGGAAACTGTGGTGGATCGCCTCGGTGTCGGCCGAGCGCGCGCCCAGGCCCGTCTCGCCACCCGTGGTGGTGGTGCGAACCAGGTACTGCGCATCGGGATTGGATGCCGGGCCCTTGTGCCAGTACATCCCGCCGCGCACCTGTTCCGCCTCGCGCCAAGCTTCCTCGCGCGCACTGAAGGCCGACACGGCGTCGATGTATTGGCGCTGGGCGGCGTGGGGTAAGGCTTCCATTTCGGTATATAGACGCTATTTTGCAGTTTATGCCGAAACTTGTTTAACGACAACGATTTACATCAATTTATCCCGAGTGAAATAGGGCCCAGGTCCGCGAGGGCCAGAATGCGCGCCGCCTGGCGGCGAGGCGACTTCGACCGGCTGGCGTTGGCCCGCAAGGTGGGCTACCGGATCATGCCGCCCGAGGCATTCCTGCAAACCCTGCTGCCGTCCGCCGAATCGCAGGCCTGAGCGCCTCAACAGCCCGCCACGCATTTCCCCTTGCCGTCGAACTCCATCGTGCGCCCGCTGATGGCCAGGTGCGTGGACGGCTTCAACTGCTTGATGAGTGCGGCGGTGCGCGAAGTCGGCCTCAGCTTGCCGCCCTCGGTGACGGCCTCGTTGGCGTGCGAGAGGATGACCGAGGCGGGGCGCACGAGTTCGTTCATCGCGTGGGCGGCCGACATCAGGGTCACGGCGCTCGCTCCGATATTCAACAGCGTAAGGTTGGCCTTGTGGTACTCGTTGATGACCGTCTTCATCTCGGTGTGGATGCCGGTATCGCCCGAGAGGTAGGCGACGAGCCCGTTGGTGAACTTCACGACGTAGCCGGTCGGCGGTCCGAGCACGATGCTGGTGTCGTCCGGCGCCAGGTTGGCGCGGTGCGCGTCGGACAGCAGCGACAGCGGCACATTGTTCGCGTGCGATGCGTAGACGATGGTGATTTCCACGCCCTGCGCCGCCTCCGGCGCCTTGGCGATGAAGGCGCCACCGAGGTGGGTGTTGGAGCGGCACACCGCCGCGACCGGGACATGGGTGGCGCCGGCCGTCTGCGGGCAGATGGCCACCGGCTTGCCGCTGATGTTCTGCACTTTGCGGCCAATGAACGTAGCCATGTCGAGGGTCATGTCGATCACCGCAGTCTTCGCGGCCGCGATTTCCGCGGTCATGGAGTTCGGCCCGGCCGGCACGCGTTCCGAATTCGCGCAGTCGCCGGCACCCAGGGCTTTGAGCTTCTGGTCGCCGATGTGGTCGCCATGCGCATGGCTCAGCAGCACGACGTGGATGACCCCCAGGCGCGCATCGTCAGCACCGGTGACGGTTTGGCCGGCGTCGTAGAGGATGCGCACGCCGGTCGGGTCTTCGAAGATTGTGGCGCGGTCGTTCGCGCACAGCTCGCCCGGGTGCGAACCGACCGGGGTGATCTTCACGTTTTGCGCGCTGGCCGGCGCCAGCGCCAGCAAGAGGGTGAGGGCTGCACTGAGGTGGACGATCTGCATGTTTCCCGCCTTTGCATGGGTGATTCGCGCGCCGGGTTCGCGGCGCAAATGGTACGCCGACGCAGGGCCATCGCCTGGGCGCAGGCTATCCTCTTGCCATGCAGTCCATCCTCTGCGTATCGAAGGTCTCCAAGACCTACGCCTCGGGTTTCCAGGCGCTCAAGGGCATCGACCTGGACATCCGCCGCGGCGAGATCTTTGCCCTGCTCGGCCCCAACGGCGCCGGCAAGACCACGCTGATCAGCATCATTTGCGGCATCGTCAATGCAAGCAGCGGCACGGTGACGGTCGATGGCCACGACAACCTGCGCGACTACCGCGCCGCGCGCTCGCTGATCGGCCTGGTGCCGCAGGAATTGACGACGGATGCTTTCGAGACGGTGTGGAACACGGTCACGTTCAGCCGCGGGCTGTTCGGCAAGCGCGCCAACCCCGGGCATATCGAGAAAGTGCTGCGCGATCTGTCGTTGTGGGACAAGAAGGGCAGCGCACTCAGAACCCTGTCGGGCGGCATGAAGCGCCGGCTGATGATTGCCAAGGCGCTGTCGCACGAGCCGCAGATCCTGTTCCTCGACGAGCCGACCGCCGGCGTCGATGTCGAACTGCGGCGCGACATGTGGCAGTTGGTGCGCGGCCTGCGCGACACCGGCGTGACCGTCATCCTGACCACCCACTACATCGAAGAGGCCGA
>JANOKY010000273.1:0-1868 GCA_031419635.1 Burkholderiales bacterium
CGAGATGACCTTCCTCACCGAAGGGCCCCTGGGCATCAAGCTGGGCAAGCCGCTGCTGTTCGGCCACCGCCTCGATGAGCAGGAATTCTTCTGGCTGGTCGGCGCGATGTTGATCACCTCGCTGATCTTCGTCCACCGCGTGCTGCGCTCGCATCTGGGCCGCGCCTTCGAGGCGCTGCGCGGCAGCCCGGTGGCTTCCGACTGCATGGGTGTTTCGGTGTACCGCTACAAGGTCTATGCCTTCGTCGTCAGCGCCGGCCTGGCCTGCCTGGCGGGGGCGCTGTACGCCTACTCCGAGCAGTACATCTCGCCCAATACCTACAACTTCGAGCTGACGGTACTGTTCCTGCTGGCGGTGATCATGGGCGGGCGCAAGAGCCGCATCGGCTCGCTGCTCGGCGCCGCGATCATCGTGCTGCTGCCCAAGATGCTCGACGACCTCGAGCTGTTTCGCGCCGGTGCGGTGCTGCTGGCCGTGGCCATCTCGATCGGCGCTGTGGTGGCGGTGATGCGCAAACGCAGCACGCTCGGCCGCGTGGCGGTGCCGGTGGTCGGCACCATCGCCTTGGCCGCGGTGTCGTTCGTGCTGCAGTCGATGACCGACTGGCGGCTCTCGGTGTTCGGCATCATCACGCTGTTCGTCGTCTATTACCTGCAGGACGGCATCGTCGGCTTCGTGCGCCAGGCGATCGGACGACGTGCACCGGTGGAGGATGACGCCGAGAGCGATGCCGATGCCGCGGCCGGCGCCGCACCGCGCGACTCCATCGTCCAGGCCCGCAGCGACACTCCGGCCGAGCTGCTCGTGGCCAAGGAAGTGCTGATGCAGTTCGGCGGCCTGAAGGCGCTGAACAATGTTGACCTGCGCATCGCGCGCGGCACGGTGCACGGCCTGATCGGCCCCAACGGTTCAGGCAAGAGCACGATGATGAACGTGCTCACCGGCATCTATGTGCCGACCGCCGGCAGTATCGAGTTCGCGGGCCGCAGCGTGGTCGGCCGCACGCCTGCGGACATCGCGCTGTCGGGCATCGCCCGCACCTTCCAGAACGTGCAGTTGTTCGGCGAGATGACGGCGCTGCAAAACGTGATGGTCGGCCTGCACCACAGCTTTTCCAGCCACCTGCTCGACGTCGCACTGCACCTGCCGCGCTACCGGCGCGAGCAGCACGCGGCGACGGTGCGCGCGATGGGCCTGCTGCGCTTCGTCGGCCTGGCCGACCTGGCGCACGAGGAAGCGCGCAACCTGCCCTACGGCAAGCAGCGCTTGCTCGAAATCGCACGCGCGCTGGCCCTGGACCCGCAACTGCTACTGCTCGACGAGCCGGCCGCAGGACTGACCGCCCCCGACATCAAGGAGCTGATTGCCATCATCGGCAAGATCCGCGAGCACGGCATCACCATCATCCTGATCGAGCACCACATGGACGTGGTGATGGCGATCTGCGACACCGTGACGGTGCTCGACTTCGGCCAGAAGATCGCCGAAGGCGCACCCGCTGCGGTGCAGGCAGACCCGAAGGTGATCGAGGCCTATCTCGGCGGGGAGGCCGCATGATGACCACACCGATGCTGAGCATCAGGAATCTGCACGCCGGCTACGGCAAGGTCGAAGTGCTGCACGGCATCTCGATGGAAGTGGCCAGAGGCCAGGTCGTGACCCTGATCGGCTCCAACGGCGCGGGCAAGACGACCACCATGCGCGCGGTGTCGGGAATGATCGCGCCAAGTGGCGGCGAAATCGTGCTCAACGGCGAGGCCATCGCCGGCCTGGAGCCCTACCACATCGCCAAGCGCGGCCTGGCGCATTCGCCCGAGGGCCGGCGCGTGTTCGCGACCATGAGCGTCAACGACAACCTGCTGCTCGG
>JANOKY010000274.1:0-2955 GCA_031419635.1 Burkholderiales bacterium
CGTGTCGCTCTCGATCTGCAGGGCTTCCTGGATCGCTTGCACACCCAGGTACGCGCGCAATACGGGCAGCGACAGGCCGATCAGGCAAGCCAGCAGGACCGCATTGACACGCAAACGACGCGTGCCGTCGCGCGCGGCGCAGTCGACCTGCGCCCAGTCGGCGTCGTCATCCGATGGGTGGGTTGCTGCCGCGACGGTGCTCGAGGCAGGGTCCACGCCGGGCCGGTCGATCATCGCGCCGTGACGAACCCAGTCAGCGCGGCACGTGGCCGTGGGCGCTGAGCAACCGGTGCGCCGCCGACGAACCGATGAAGGCCACGAACTGCCGGGTCGCCGCGGTGGGGTTCGCATGGACCACCCAATACAGCGGCTTGAAGAAAGGATACAGGCCGGCGGCCAGGCTGGCGCCACTGGCACGCTTGCCGTCGATGGCGAGCGCCACCAGCGGACGACGCTCGCTTTCGATCAGCGCCAGCGTGCTGGCGGCGAACGCGCCGGGCACCTTCTCGGCCATGTCCGCGGCCTCGCTGTCGGTGTTGGCGTTGAGCATGCCGCTGCGCGTGGCGGCCTGCTCGACGGCTGTCGCGACCTCGGGCGAGAAGGATTTGAGCAGGCTGGTGTCGGTCGAATCGTTCAAGCGCAACACCGGCCGCGCGCGCTTGCCGTTCGGATATGTGGCCGGGCCGTCGGCGAACAGCGCGGCCAACTCGAGGGCACTGAGCGCCGTGACGCCCAGATCGCGGTGCACGACGATGACGAACGGCGTGCGCGCGTACTCGACCGCGGTCATCGCGACCTGCACGGCCTCCTTCTCGTTGGGCGGCCGGTTGCTCACCGCGAGCTCGAGTTTGCCGGCGGCCAGCGCACTGATGCCGCCGCTGCTGCCGATGGCGGGCTGCACGTCGACCTTGATGTCGGGGTGGGCGCTCATGAACGCATTGGCCAGCAATTGCATACCGCCGACGCCGCTGCCGGTGCCGCTGACGCGCACAGTCTCGCCGGCCGTGGCCGCCAGGGCCAGGCCCAGACCGGCGAAGTACAGGGCCAGGCGCCGCAAGCGCGCCCTGGCCGGATGACTTTGTGTCATGCACCACGTCATTCGCGAGAATCCGCAGCGGCAGTTTGCCCACCCGCAGGGTACTTCGATGGCCGGAGAAGTGCCGCTACGACGGCTCTGTTCGTCGCCTCGACGCCGACGCCGACTGCCCGGCAATCGTGACGCTGCCGCACGCGTGCGCTCAGCCCTCAATCGTCAAACATCGACCTCGACCGCATCGCCGCGCAGCTCCATCAGTTCGCGCCGCGCCGCGGCCTCGCCCTTGCCCATCAGCTTGGTCAGTGCAATGGTGGTGGCGCCGAAGTCGAGTTCGCCATAGGCCACTTGCAATAGCCGCCGGGTGTCGGGGTTGAGCGTGGTGTCCCACAACTGCTCGGCGCTCATCTCGCCCAGGCCCTTGAAGCGGCTGATGGTCCACGAGCCTTCACGGGCGCCCTCCTTGCGCAGCTTGTCGAGCGTGGCTGCCAGCTCGCCCTCGTCCAGGGCATAAATCTTCGCCGCCGGCTTCTTGCCGCGCGCCGGGGCATCGACGCGGAACAGCGGCGGCTTGGCGACAAAGATGTGGCCGCCTTCGATCAGCTTGGGGAAGTGGCGGAAGAACAGGGTCAGCAGCAGCACCTGGATGTGCGAGCCGTCGACATCGGCGTCGCTCAGGATGCAGACCTTGCCGTAGCGCAGTCCGCTCATATCGGGCGCGTCGCCCGGGCCGTGCGGATCGACACCAACGGCCACCGCGATGTCGTGGATCTCGTTGTTGGCAAACAGGCGGTCGCGCTCGACCTCCCAGGCGTTGAGCACCTTGCCTCTGAGCGGCAGCACGGCCTGCGTCTCCTTGTTGCGGCCCATCTTGGCGCTGCCGCCGGCCGAGTCGCCTTCGACGAGGAAGACTTCGTTCAGGCTCAAGTCGCGGCTTTCGCAATCGGTGAGTTTTCCGGGCAGCACGGCCACGCCCGAACCTTTGCGCTTCTCGACCTTCTGCGAAGCGCGCTGGCGCGTCTGCGCCTGGCGGATCACCAGCTCGGCGAGCTTCTTGCCCTGCTCGACATGCTGGTTCAGCCACAGCTCGAGCGACGGCTTGGTGTAGCCCGAGACCAGGCGCAGCGCGTCGCGCGAATTCAGCCGCTCCTTGATCTGGCCCTGGAACTGCGGGTCCAGGACCTTGGCCGACAAGACAAAACTGGCGCGCGAGAAGACATCGTCGGGCATCAGCTTGACACCCTTGGGTTGCAGCGCGTGCATCTCGATGAAGCCCTTGATGGCGCCGAACAGGCCGTCTTTCAGGCCCGACTCGTGGGTCCCGCCGGCCACCGTCGGGATCAAGTTGACGTAGCTCTCGCGCAGCGTCTGGCCCTCTACGGTGAAGGCCACGCACCAGGCCGCGCCCTCGCCTTCGGCGTTGTTCTCGCTGTCGCCTTCCTCGGCGTAATGCTCGCCTTCGAACAGCGGGATCAGCGGATCGGCCGGCAGGCTTTGCATCAGGTAGTCGCGCAGGCCGCCCTGGTACCGCCAGGTCTGGACCTCGCCGGACTTCTCCTGCGTCAGCGTCACCGTCACGCCGGGCATCAGCACCGCCTTGCTGCGCAGCAGGTGCAGCAACTCGGCGCGGGGCAGCTCGGCGCTGTCGAAATATTTGGCGTCGGGCCAGACGCGCACCGTGGTGCCCTGCCTGCGATCACCGGCCGTGGCCTTGCGCAGCGCCTGACCCTCGACCACGTCGCCGCCCGAGAACGCCATCGTCGCGACCTGGCCTTCGCGATAGACCGTGACCTGCAAGCGCTTGGCCAGCGCGTTGGTGACGCTCACGCCCACGCCATGCAGGCCGCCAGAAAAGCTGTAGGCGCCGCCCGCGCCCTTGTCAAACTTGCCGCCCGCGTGCAAGCGCGTGAAAACGATCTCCA
>JANOKY010000275.1:0-1814 GCA_031419635.1 Burkholderiales bacterium
CGAGGCGCTGCGCCTGCTGCGCGACGAGCACGGCCGCACGCCTTTGGTGATCGACGTGGCCGACAGCGAGTACGGCGGCCCCGGCGACCTGCTGGGCACGCACGAATACGAAGCCCTGCTCGCCGCACACGCGCCGCTGCCGCGCCTGGACGGCCCGGCCGACGAGTGGGACGCCATTGCGGTGAGCTACACCAGCGGCACCACCGGCGACCCCAAGGGCGTCGTCACCCACCACCGCGGCGCCTACCTGAACGCCGTGTGCAACGCGGCCACCTGGACCATGCCGCACTTCCCGACCTACCTGTGGACGCTGCCGATGTTCCACTGCAACGGCTGGTGCTTTCCCTGGACAGTGGCGATGCTCGGCGGCACGCACGTGTGCCTGCGCAGGGTCGATGCCCCGTCGATCCTGGCCGCGATGCGCGAGCACGGCGTGGACCATTACTGCGCCGCGCCGATCGTGCACAACCTGCTGATCGCAGCACCTGCGGACATGCGCGACGGCATCACGCAAAAAGTGCGCGGCCTGGTGGCCGGCGCCGCGCCACCGGCGGCAATGATCGAGGGCATGCTCAAGATCGGCTTCGACATCACGCATGTGTATGGCTTGACGGAGGTCTATGGCCCGGCCGCCGTGGCGGTGAAGCGCGACGCCTGGGCCGGCGAAACCCTCTCGGAGCAGACCCGCCTGAACGGCCGCCAGGGCACGCGCTACATGCTGCAGGAAGGCATGACCGTGCTCGACCCCGAATCGATGGCCGAGACGCCGGCCGACGGCCAGACCATGGGCGAGATCATGTTCCGCGGCAACATCGTCATGAAGGGCTACCTGAAGAACCCGGCGTCCACCGCCAAGGCTTTCGAAGGCGGCTGGTTCCACACCGGCGACCTGGCGGTGATGGAGCCCGACCGCTACGTCAAGATCAAGGACCGCAGCAAGGACATCATCATCAGCGGCGGCGAGAACATCAGCTCGCTCGAAGTCGAAGACGCGCTGTACCGCCACCCCGCCGTGCTGGCCTGCGCGGTGGTGGCGCGGCCCGACCCGAAGTGGGGCGAGAGCCCGGTGGCCTATGTCGAAACCCAGCCCGGATCGAGCGTCACCGCCGCCGATCTGATCGCCCACTGCAAGGCCCTGCTCGCCGGCTACAAGGTGCCGCGCGATGTGCGCTTCGAGCCGATCCCGAAGACCGCCACCGGCAAGATCCAGAAGTTCCAGTTGCGTGAACGTGCCAAGTCATCGTCGCCAATCGACTCAGGAGCCCGCCACCATGACCGATGAAGCCTTGGTGCTGCGCGAACAGGATGCGCGCGGCATCGTCACCCTCACGCTGAACAGGCCGCAGGCCTTCAACGCGCTGTCGCAATCCATGCTCGCCGCGCTACAGGCCGAGCTGGACCGCGCGGCCACCGACACCGCCGCACGCGCCGTCGTCATCGCCGCCGCCGGCCGCGCCTTCTGTGCCGGGCATGACCTGAAGGAGATGCGCGCCACGCCCTCGCTGGACTACTACCAGCGCCTGTTCGCGCAGTGCGGGCGGATGATGATGAGCGTGCAGCGCCTGCCCGTGCCCGTGATCTCGCGCGTGCACGGCATGGCCACGGCGGCCGGCTGCCAACTGGTGGCGATGTGCGACCTGGCCGTGGCCGCCAGCGATGCGCGCTTTGCCGTCAGCGGCGTCAACCTCGGCCTGTTCTGCTCGACGCCGAGCGTGGCCCTGTCGCGCAACCTCGGCCGCAAGGCGGCCTTTGAGATGCTCGTGACGGGCGAGTTCATCAGCGCCGAGCAGGCGCGCGACAAAGGCCTCGTCAAC
>JANOKY010000276.1:0-7969 GCA_031419635.1 Burkholderiales bacterium
CCAGCGCGGTCGAGACGCCGCCCATGCCTTTGGCCTTGATGCCGTAGCCATGCGCGAAGTAGCCATTGGTGGCCAGCGCGGGGCCGGCGATGCAGACCGCGGCAATCGGAAGCAGTCGAAGGATCTGTTGCGAGCGTTTCACGGTGAGTCTCCTGGTGTGTGGCGGCTGGGCCGGTTCATCGGTGAAAAAACAGGTCGTGATGTGGAAAGGCCCCCATCACCATCGGGCCAACAGGCGGCCGTCGACGACCTTGCTGCCCCATTGCTTGAGTGGTGTGTCGTCCTTGGCCGTGCATTGCCCGCTGCGAATGTCGAAGACCCATTCGTGCTTCGGGCAGGTCAGCGTGGCGCCGCAGAGCGCCAGGTGCGGGATGTTGGTGGTCTGGTGCGGGCAGCGGCTGTCGAACACTTTCCAGCCCTCGGCGCCGTGGTGCACGAACAACCCGCGGCCGTCGCACTCGATTCGCGCCGTGCCGCCGTGCCGCCGGGCTCGAGGTCGGCACTGGCCATGAGGTCGTGCCATTGGCCTTCGCCGCCCAACGCCGCGTTGTGGAACTCCGGGAGGTCCATCGCCAGGATGATGTCCACGGCCCAGACGATCTTGGCCAGTCCGAGCGCCGGAAAGGCCGTCAGCATCGCATCCAGGATCTCGGCGGCCGAGCAACCGGCGCGCAGCGCGCGCTTGAGATACTGGCGAAAACCGCGCTCGGTTTGCGAGTGCACCTTGGTGATGACCGAGATCAGGTCGCGCGTCTTCGGGTCGAGGTGCTTGCCGCAATCCTTCAGAAAGCTAAAGTAATGCGTCATTGCCGCGGGCCGGGCCTTGACGAGAAAATTGAGTGCGTCGCTCATGGCTTTGCGCCTCCGCTTGCAGTGCCCTTGACACACACCAGCACCGGCACCTCCGCCAGTCCGATCACCTTCTGCGCGACACCGCCGAGCCAGGCGCGCGACAAGGTGTCGTCGCCGTGGCGGCCGATCACCAGCAGGTCGGCGCCAGTCTCTTTGGCCAGTGCGACGATCTGCTCTTGCGGCCGGCCGATGCGCACCAGCCCGTCAACTTGCACACCCGATCCGCGCGCCGCCGACCAGGCCTTTTGCAAGGCTCTCTCAGCCTGCTGCATCGCGTCGGCCGCCGACGCCGTCACGCACACCACCGACAACGGCAGCGAGCAGATTGCCGCGATCGCTGCCGCGGTGCTGGCCGGCGTCAGATCGGTGCTGTGCGGATCGATCGCCACCAGCACCCGCCGCGACCACATCGGTGCCCCGCGCGGCGTTACCAGCACGCTGCACGGCGCATGGGCGACGACGTTGCGCACCATCTCGCCGACCAGCAGGTTGGCCAACAGGCCGCGCTGGCCGCGTCGACGGATGACGATCAGGTCGCTGCCGCGTTCGCCGGCCTCGTCGACGATCTCGCGGTAGGGCTCGGGCCCGCGGCGTGCGCGCAACTCGACTGCGACGCCGGCTGCCTGCGCCATCTCGCGCAGCGCCTGCAACTTGGCAGCGGCCTCGGTCTCGGCGCGCTGCGCGAGCTGCGGCGCGACCTCTTCGTACTCGGGGTTGCTGAGCAGCGGCAACACGATTGCCAGCGGCGCACCGCATGTCCTCGCCAGGGCCAGCGCCAGCGCTTCGGATCCGCTGTCGTGTTCGGTGTGCTCGGTGGCGAGCAGCGGGCGGGCAAAGACGGCACTCATGACATGGCCCTCAGTGAGGCGCACTCAGGATGCCCGAGGCGGCCAGCAGCAGCACCGCGACCTCGGCCAGGCAGATCGCCGCATACGCCCGGTCGCCCGCGCGCAGGTACATCGGCACCAGCGCCAGCAGGCTAGGCAGCGAACAACTTGCCAGCAGCGCGATGCCCAGCAGGCCGGCCATGTCGCCCTGGTGCAGGTGGGCCAACCAGGCCCAGCCCTGCGGCGTGCCGGTGCGCTGCGTGAACTCGCTCGCCGGCAGGTGCCACAGTGCCGACAGTTCGAGCACCGACATGCGCGGCGGCAGCCAACCCCACAGGTACGCACCGAAGCTGAGCACCAGGACCAGTGCACCCAGGCGCGTGCCCCAATCGAGCCACAGCGCATAACGCAGTTGCTCTGCCAGTTGCTCGGCATCACACGCCCCCGCGCCGGGCTTGGCCGCTGCGCGGGGGTTCAGTTCCACCATCCCAGCCCCTTGAGCAAGGCGCGCAGGCCGGCGAACAGCAACACCGCGATCACCAGGCGGCGGATCACCGGCCCGGGTAGCACATGCAGCAGGCGTGCGCCGATGCGCGCGCCCAGCATCATCCCGACCACCGAGGGTACCGCGATCATCGGCAGCACGGCCCCCTGGTTGAGATAGACCCAGGCGGCCGCCGAATCGACCAGCGACAGCACCAGCCCCGAGCTGCCGGCCGCCACCTTGAGCGGCGCGCCCATCAGCAGGTTGAGGGCCGGCACATTGGCCCAACCCGCGCCGATGCCGAACAGGCCTGCCAACACGCCGATCAGCAGAAACACCGCCAGGCCCAGCGGCGTGCGGTGCACCTGCCAGTCAACGCGACGACCGGCGGCACGATCGAAGTAGACGCCGTTCAAGGCCAGCGCCGAGGCCAGTGCATCGGGCCGCTCGACCACCGGAAACTCCGACTTGCCGGCCATGACCATCAGCGCCACGATGCCCAGCACGATTGCGCCCAGCGCGGTCTGTACCGCCGCCACGGGCAAGGCCAGGCCGAGCATCGCGCCGCCGATCGAACTGGCCGAGGCGAGCAGCGCCAGCGGCAGCGCCAGGCGCAGGCTGGCCAGGCCGCCGCGCAGCAGCATGGGCCCCGCGGCCAGCGCGCTGGCCAGCGCCACCAGCAGGCCGGCGCCGCGCACGAAGTCGAGATGAAATGGAAAGAAGCCACTGACGATGGGCACGAACAAGGTACCGCCGCCGATGCCGGCCGGCACCGCGACGATGCCCATCAGGAAGCAGGCCACGAAGAGTGCGGCCGGCCACACCCACCACGGCGTTGCGCCCACTGCAGCCGAAGTGGCCTGCGCCGTTGACGCCATCAGCAGCAGCATCAACACGAGGCCTGCGGTGCGCACGCGCATCAAGAGATCGCTTGGTAGTAAAGGTTTTGCGGGTGGTTGGCCTGCGCAAAGAAGTACCAGCGCTCGGCCAGCAGCCCCACGTACTGCAGCGCGAATACCAGCGCGAACCACAGCGGCGAGCCCCCCCGGGCGCCGGCCAGCAGCATGGCGATCGGCAGCACAAACGCCAGCACGAGGAACAGCCCTTTGATGTTGCGCAGGAAGAGCGCGCTCTTGCCGTGGAAAAACTCGCGCGTGTTGAACGAGCCACCCATGAAGCCCTGCGATTTCTGCACGATGCGCGGGTGTTTGATCCCGAGTGCGGTTTGCAACGTCGATTTCGGCTTCAGGCTGGCATTGCGCCGCAACGACAGCATGCGGGTGAACATGCCCGCCAGGGTGAGGAGCGCGGCGCCGAGCGCACAGGGGCGCAGCAACTCGGGCGCCAGCAGCGCCGCCAGCATGGTGGCCAGCGTGAAGCCCGAGGCACAGCCCAACAGCGTGTAGTTGATCAAGGTCAGCGGGTGCGCCCATTCGCGCAGGAATTTGATCGCCGCGTAGATCATCGCGGTGCAGACGAACAGCGCCAGGCTCAGCAGTGCCACCACCGCACCGAGCGGGCGCGTGCCGGGCCAACCCAGCAAGTGCGCCGTGCCCCAGGCCGCCAGGCCGGCCATGAACAGCGGCAGCGCGATCACCTCGCGCGACAACCATGAGGTGCGCCACATGGCCGCGGCGCGCCAGGCGCGCTCGGGGTGCCCGAGGTGGAAGAACGATGCCAGCAGGCCCAACGCGGCCAGCAGCAGGGCCACGGCGGCACCGCTGGCCAGGAATGTGGGCGAAGCGACCCCGGCGAGTTCAGCGCCAAACAACGCCAGGAACAGGCCCTGCCCCGCGCCGGTTAGCGTGGTGAGCAGGACGACCGAGAACGCCGGGTTCATGTCGCGAAGTCTTCGCGGCCGAATGGCGGGTGCGGTGTGCCGGGCTGCATGCCATCGACATGCAGGGGGTTGTCGACGCGATCGAGATCTTCCGGGCGGATCGTCATCGCCGTTTGCCGCCGCGGCAAGTAGTGGTTGGCCGGGCGCGTGTCCCATTCGGGCATCAGCGCGTAGCCGGCACGCTCGCGGATCGCCACGGAAACCTCTGACTGCGGATCGTGGATATCGCCGAACAGGCGCGCACTGGTGGGGCAGGCCAGCACGCAGGCCGGTTTGCGCTCGGCCTCGGGCAAGGTTTTGTCGGTGACACGGTCGACACACAACGTGCACTTGGTCATCACCTTGCGGCCCTCGTCGAGTTCGCGCGCGCCGTAGGGGCAAGCCCAGCTGCAGTAGTTGCAGCCGATGCACTTGTCGTAGTCGACCAGGACGATGCCGTCTTCGGCACGCTTGTAGCTGGCACCCGTGGGGCAAACCGGCACGCAGGGTGGGTCTTCGCAATGCAGGCAGCTCTTGGGGAAGTGCACCGTCTGCGTCTCGGGGTACTCACCGACCTCGAAGGTCTGCACGCGGTTGAAGAAGCTGCCGTTCGGGTCGGCGCCGTAGGGGTTGAGGTCGGTCAAGGGCCCGGCCGATCCCGAGGTATTCCACTGCTTGCAACTCGTCACGCAGGCGTGGCAGCCGACGCAGACATTGAGGTCGATGACCAGCGCAAGCTGCGTCATTTCTTGACCCCGGCCATCCACGCCAACCACTTTGGCGGCTCGCTGCCCATGCCCGGCAGGCGCTTGACAGCAGCGGCTTGCGGCGCGGTGACTTCGGGTTCTTCCGGCGCCGCCGGGTAGATGCGCACGCGCACGTCGTACCACGCGGCCTGGCCGGTGATCGGGTCGGAGTTCGACACCGCGCCACTGCTGCCCTGCGTCGGCAGTTCGTCGTTGATCAAGTGGTTGAGCAAGAATCCGCGCTGCGACTCGTTGGCATCGGGTGCCAGCGACCAGGCCCCCGGCGCCTTGCCGATCGCGTTCCAGGTCCAGACCGTGCCGGGCTCGACCGCTTCGGAGTAGCGGCACATGCAGCGCACCTTGCCCCACGGCGACTCGACCCACATCCAGCCGCTGTCGGCCACGCCCGCGGCGCGCGCCGTCTTCGGGTTGACGAAGAGATAGTTGTGGGTGTGGATCTGGCGCAGCCAGGCGTTTTGCGAATCCCAGGAGTGGTACATCGCCATCGGCCGCTGCGTTACCGCATTGAGCGGGAAGCGTGTGGTGTCGGTGGCCTGCACTTCGAGCGGCGCGTAATAAAAAGGCAGGGCGTCGAAGTAGGTTTCGACGCGCTGCTTCCAACGCTCGGGCGGCTGCTTGCCCTTGCGCTTGCCTTGCGCCGCAGCGCGAAAGCTGTGCAGGAACTCCGAGTAAATGTGGATCACGATCGGATCGGCGTCGCGGCGCAGGCCGTTGTGTTGCGCCCAGCTCATGTAGTCGCGGTTCCAGTTGCGCATGTACTGCGCTTGGACCGGCAGGCGCTGGTGGAAGACGCAATTGTTCTTCTCGTACATCTCCCATTGATTCTGGTTGGGCTCGCCGCGCATCGATTTCTCGCCACCTTTGCCGCGCCAGCCGGCCAGGAAGCCGATGCCCGAACCGGGCGCGGTTTCGTAGTTGACGATGAAGTCGGGGTAGTCGCGGAACTTGCGTGTCCCCTTGAGTTCACCGTCGGCATGCGTGAAGGCCGGGAACTTCAGCCGCGAAGCGAGTTCGACCAGCACTTCCTGGAACGGCTTGCACTGGCCGCTCGGCGGCAACACCGGGATGCGCACCGAATCGGCGGGACCGTCGAATTCGGATATGGGCCGATCCAGCATCGACATGCAGTCGTGGCGCTCGAGGTAAGTCGTGTCGGGCAGGATCAGGTCGGCATAGGCCGTCATTTCCGACTGAAAGGCGTCGCAGACGACGATGAATGGAATCTTGTACGCACCGTCCTGCCCCTGGTCATTGAGCATCTTGCGGACCTCGGACGTATTCATCGTCGAGTTCCAGGCCATGTTGGCCATGAAGATCAAGAGCGTGTCGATCTTGTACGGGTCACCGCGCCATGCGTTGGTGATGACGTTGTGCATCAGGCCATGGGCCGACAGCGGGTGTTCCCAGGAGAAACCCTTGTCGATGCGCACCGGCTCGCCAGCGGCATCGACGAACAGGTCGTCCGGGCTCTCGGGCCAACCCAGCGGCGCGCCATCGAGCGGCGTGTCAGGTTTGATCGCCTGCGGGCCTTTGGGTGGCCGCGCATTGGGCGGCACCGCGCGCGGGTAGGGCGACTTGTGGCGAAAGCCGCCGGGCCGGTCGATGGTGCCCAGCATACTCATCAAAATCGCCAGCGCGCGGACCGTCTGGAAGCCGTTGCTGTGCGCGGCCAGCCCGCGCATCGCGTGAAAGGCCACCGGCCGGCCGATCACCGACTTGTGGCGCTTGCCCCAGCAATCGGTCCAGGCGATCGGCAGCTCGATGCGCTGGTCGCGCGCGGTGATGCCCATCTCATGCGCCAGGCGCCGGATTGTGGCGGCCGGAATGCCCGTGATGCCCTCGGCCCACTCGGGGGTGCAGGGCTTGACGCGGTCGGCCAGCAACTGGAACGCGGGCACGCCCAGCGTGCCGTCGGGCAATTTGAAGTTGCCGAGCAAGGCCGGGTCGGCGCCCTCGGTGTGATCGGAGACGGGCGTTTTCGTCAGCCTGTCCCACCAATAGAAATTGTGCGGCCGCAGCGGATTGATCTTGTCGCCTTCGGCGTTGCGCAACATCATGCCGAAGTCGTCGCTGGCGGGATCCTGGTTCACCAATTGCCCGGCATTGGTGTAGCGCGCCAGGAACTCGCGGTCGTACAGGCCGAGCGCGATCATTTCGTGGATCAAGGCCAGCAGCAGCGCGCCATCGGTGCCGGGTTTGATCGGTACCCATTCGTCGGCAATCGCCGAGTAGCCGGTGCGGATCGGGTTGATCGAGATGAAGCGTCCACCCGCCCGCTTGAACTTGCTGATCGCAATCTTCAGCGGGTTGCTATGGTGGTCTTCGGCGGTGCCGATCATCACGAACAGCTTGGCGCGGTCGAGATCAGGACCACCGAACTCCCAGAACGAGCCGCCGATCGTGTAGATCATGCCGGCAGCCATGTTGACCGAGCAGAAGCCGCCGTGCGCGGCGTAATTGGGCGTGCCGAATTGGCGCGCGAACAGCCCGGTCAAGGCCTGCATCTGGTCGCGGCCGGTGAACAGCGCGAACTGCTTCGGGTCAGTTGAGCGGATCTTCTGCAAGCGCTCGGCCAGCATCTCAAACGTGCGCTCCCAGGAGATCGGTTCGAATTCGCCAGCCCCGCGCTCGGTGCCTGGTTTGCGCAGCAGGGGCTGGGTCAGGCGCGCCGGCGAGTACTGCTTCATGATCCCCGATGAACCCTTGGCGCAGATCACGCCCTTGTTCAGCGGGTGCTCGGGGTTGCCCTCGATGTAGCGCACTTCGGGGCCGTTCTCGCCCTCGCGCAAATGCACGCGGATGCCGCAGCGGCATGCACACATGTAGCAGGTGGTCGTGCGTATCGCCGTGCCGGCCAGCGGCAGTGGCGATGCAGTCGGATCGTGCAACGGTCGCACCGGCATCGGTCGAGTTGGCGTCAGGTCGTTGCGGCGACCGTGAGGGTCCGGCCGGCCACCGGAGTGGCGGCCGGGCTTGTCTCCAGTGCCATTACGCACAGGCGCCATTTGCAACGTCTATTACCGGCACGGGTAATGGGGAGATACGCCATCTGGGCTATGGGCAGCCAACCTGCGGGCTGGGGCAGCGGGCAGGTTGGGGCAGGCCCAGTGTCTTCCAACGAGTCCGCCGGCCGACGAAGTTGAGGGTCGAACTTCGTGAGGCGCCGGCTCACAGCCATCGCCGCACGCGCTGCCGATAGCTTCGGTAGGCCTCACCGAAG
>JANOKY010000277.1:0-3032 GCA_031419635.1 Burkholderiales bacterium
CGCATGCGCAGAGCCCGGTGCACTTCGTCGGGAAGGTTGCGGACTGTCAGCATCGCCATGTTCATCGCTCCGTTGCGCATTCAATGCATGCAGTGTAATTCACTGCATGCACGCGGGCGCGCCCCGCTCAGCCGCCGCTCAGCGCCTGCACGATGTTCACGTCGCAGCCCGGCGGTAACGGAAGTGCCAGGTCATGCAGGGCCTGGCCGTCGACGAAGACGCGCATGTGCGGCCTCAGGCGGCCCTGCTCGTCGACCATGCGAAAGCGAAGCCCGGGGAACCGGCGCTCCAGGTCCGCCAGGACTTCGCCGAGCGTCGTGCCCGCGGCCTCGACCCGCGCCACGCGGGTGTACGAACGCAGCGACGTGGGAATCAGCACTCGCATCGCGACGCGGCTCGGGCGTTAGGCCTCAGGCCAGTTCCGCCACCTCCACCGCGTAGATCTCGGGCAGGTGGCGCGCGATGCAGCGCCAGCCGGCGCCCTCGTCGCGGCTGGTCCACAACTCGCCGCTGGTGGTGCCGAGGTACAGGCCGAGCGGGTCTTGCGCATCGGCCGACATGGCCTGGCGCTTGACCGTCCACCAGGCCTGGCCTTCGGGCAAACCGGCATCCTGGCGCTGCCAGGTCCTGCCGCTGTTGCGCGTGACGTACGCCGCCGGCCGACCCTGCGGGCTGGTGCGCGGCCACACGCTCGTGCCGTCCATCGGAAAGACCCATGCGGTGTCGTCGCGGCGCGGGTGCACGACCATCGGGAATCCGATGTCGCCGACGCTCTTGGGCATCTTGCGGCCGATGCGAACCCACTCGTCGCCGGGCCGGTCGAGCCGGTAGATGCCGCAGTGGTTCTGCTGGTACAGCCGATCGGGGTTGCTCGGGCACAGGCGCACGCAGTGCGGGTCGTGAAAGGTGATGGTCGACGCATCGAAGCCTTCCACCACTTCGAGCCCCTTGACCAGGGTAGACCAGTGGCGCCCGCCGTCGCGCGACTCGTGCACGCCGCCGCCCGACATCGCAAAGTACAGGTGCGCGGCGTCGCGCGGGTCGACGATGATCGAATGCAGCTTTGGGCCGTCGGGGGTGCCGTCCTGCACCGTGCCCATCCACTCGCGGTACTGCGGGTCGTCGTTGATGCTGGAAAAAGGCGCCCAACTGACGCCACCGTCTTCGGAGCGGAACAGGCCCTGCGGCGAGGTGCCCGCGTACCAGGTGTCGCGCTCGCTGGCGTGGCCGGGCGTGAGCCAGAAGGTGTGATCGACCGCGCGGCCCGCGACTCCTGCCACGCCCGCCACGCCGTCCGGCGCTTTCGCGAACGCGGGCGGCTGCGCGGCCTCCTTCCAGTGGCGCCCGAGGTCGGTCGAGCGGAACACGGTCGGGCCGAGGTGGCCGGTCTTTGCCGCCGCCAGCAGCGTGCGCCCGTCGCGAGGGTCCAGGCGCAAATGGCTGACGATGTGACCGAGGAAATGCGGTCCGTCGACCTGCCAGGTCTTGCGCCGGGCATCACCGTGAAAGAGCCACGCCCCCTTGCGCGTGGCGACCAGCACGACGAGCCGGCGCGGCGGCTGCGAACGCGGACGCGGTGCCGGCTTCGCGGCAGTCTTCGGCATCGGCTTGCGGAATGCGGGTTGGGCAGTGGTGCGGGCCATGCTGGACTCCTGGGCTGTAGACGATGCCACCGCCGCATCGCCTGAACCGTGCGGCGGGCCGTTGCCATCAAGACAGAGGAGCCGGCAGTGTGTCGCCACTCGACGGCTTCGTCCAGACCGCCGGGGTGCGATTCGCGCAACAGCGGCTGCGCCAGGCTCGTGCGGTCTCGGGCCACACTCCTGCTCTCACCCCCCACCGGAGAGTTGCTTGAAGTTCAAGATGGCGAAGAATTCCGCGTTCGCGATCCTGCTGCGCTCGCCTTGGTGGGTCAGTGTCGGCATCGCGCTGCTACTGGGCGTGCTGGCCCTGGCCTTGTTGCCCGAACGCTTCCGCGTGGTCGGCGCCATGTCGGGCTTGCCCTTCGTGGTGATTGGAGTGGTCGCGGTCCGCCGCCAGTGGCGCCTGCCGAGTGCCGCGCGCGTGGCACAGACGCAGCAGGCGCTGGCCGCGATGGCCTGGCCGGCTTTCGCCGCGCTGCTCGAGCAGGCCTTCCGGCGCGACGGCTACAGCGTGCAGCGCGGCAAGACGGCGGGCGTTGACTTCGAGCTCGAGCGCCAGGGCCGCCGCATGCTGGTGAGTGCGCGGCGTTGGAAGTCGGCCCATACCGGCGTGGAAGTCTTGCGTGCCCTGCGGGCAGCGCGCGAGGCCAGCGACGCGCCCGACGCACTGGTGATTGGCCTGGGCCCGATCAGCGACACCGCGCGGCCCTTTGCGGCCGAGCACCGCATCGCGGTCTGGCAGGCCGCCGAGCTGGCCCACGCGCTGCGCGGCCTGCCACTGGGTTGACGGCCGAGCCTCAGGGGTAGCGGGCGGCTCTGCGCAGCGTCGACTGCATCGATCAAGTCGTTGCCGCCCCGGAGAGCTGGACGACCTTCCAGCGCCACGACTCAGGGTCTCTCAGGCTGTCACTGCCGGCTCCGCGATGGCTGGCGCAGTTGGCGGGCGATGCCCCCAGATGCTCGCCGCGTGGTGCAGTTGCACGTCCCAATCGTTGTCGTCGATCACCCGTCCGCCGCAGCCGTACTCGACTTGAAACCCGGACGGCGTCTGCATGTAGAACGACAGCATTTGGTCGTTGGTGTGGCGGCCCAGGCCGGAAGCGATCGGCACGCGCTGGTCCTGGCACAGGTCGTGGGTGCTGCCGATGTCGTCGATGTCGCGCAGTTGGAGCATGAAGTGGTGCAAGCGCTTCGCTGCCGGAAACTGGGCGATCGCGATCGAGTGGTGGCGCGGGCCACTGTGCAAGAAAGCCACCATCGTGCTGCCCGCCGGGCCCATATCGAGTTCGATGAAGTCGCTGATGCGCAGACCCAGGCCGTCGCGGTAAAAGCGCAGGCTCGCCTCGTAGTCATCCACGCTCAACACGATATGGCCCAGGCCGAGCTTGC
>JANOKY010000278.1:0-9690 GCA_031419635.1 Burkholderiales bacterium
AGGTTGATGTTGATGACCTTGGCGAATTGCGCCAGCGCGTGCGCGCCGTCCTTGCCGACGGTCTTGACGCCGATGGCGATGCCGGCGCAATTCACCAGGCCCATCAGCTTGCCCAGCGACACGGCCTGGGCCACCGCGGCCTGGCCATCGGCCTCCTGCGTCACGTCGCACTTGACGAAGGCGCCGCCGAGTTCGCGCGCCAGCGCTTCGCCCTTGTCGGCCTGCACGTCGGCGACGACGACGGTGGCGCCCTCGCGCGCCAGCATGCGCGCCGTGCCTTCACCCAGGCCCGAAGCGCCGCCGGTGACGATGAAAACCTTGCCTGCGATGTCCATGCGTTTGCTCCCGCTTCAGCGCAGCGCTTCGAGCGCGCGCGTGGTGATGTCGTCGACGCTGCCGGTGCCGTCGATCTTGCGATAGCGCGGCGCGGCGGCGTCGCCGCTGGCGGCCCATTGTTCGTAGTATTCGACCAGCGGCCGGGTCTGCGCGTGGTACACGTCCAGGCGCTTCTTCACGGTTTCTTCGCTGTCGTCGGCGCGCTGCACCAGCGGCTCGCCGCTCACGTCGTCGATGCCGGCCACCTTGGGCGGGTTGAACTTGACGTGGTAGGTGCGGCCCGAGGGCAGGTGGGCACGGCGCCCGCTCATGCGCTCGACAATGGCGCTGTCGGGCACATCGATCTCGAGCACCACGTCGATCTTCACGCCGGCGTTCTTCATCGCATCGGCCTGGGCGATGGTGCGCGGGAAGCCGTCGAACAGGAAGCCGTTGGCACAGTCGGGCTGGGCGATGCGTTCTTTCACCAAGCCGATGATGATGTCGTCGCTGACCAGCGCGCCCGAGTCCATCACCTTCTTCGCCGCGATGCCCAGCGGTGTGCCGGCCTTCACCGCGGCGCGCAACATGTCTCCCGTCGACACCTGCGGGATGGCGTACTTCTGGCACAGGAAGGTGGCTTGCGTGCCCTTGCCGGCGCCGGGTGCTCCCAACAGGATCAGTCTCATCGTCGTCCTCGGTGTGTGGCTGCGGTGCGGCGTTTTGGCACGCCTTTGCGCGCCGATTATCACCCGCGGTTTTCGCCGCGCTGACGCGGCAAATCAGTGGCCGAACAGGCGCCGCACGCGCTCCAGATCCTGCGGCGTATCGACCCCCGCGCCAGGCGCCTGGGCCGTCACATGCACCGCAATCCGCTCGCCATGCCAGAGCACGCGCAATTGCTCGAGCGCTTCAGTGCGCTCCAGCGGCGCCATGGCCAGGCTCGGAAAGCGGCGCAGGAAGGCGGCGCGGTAGGCATACAGGCCGACGTGGCGCAACGGCGGCGGGTCGGGCAGGGCAGTCAGGGCCTGCGAGCTATTCATCGGCCCGTCGCGCCACCAGGGCAGCGGCGCGCGGCTGAACAGCAGCGCGCGGCCGGCGGCGTCGAGCACCACCTTGACGACGTTCGGGTTGAGGTAGTCGGCCAGCGAGTCGATGGCATGCGCGGCGGTGCTCATCGCGCAGTCGGGGTGCGTTTGCAGCATCGCCGCGCAGGCATCGATTAATGCCGGCTCGATCAGCGGCTCGTCGCCCTGCACGTTGACGACCATCGCCTCGCCGTCCAGACCGAGCTGCACGCAGGCTTCGGCCAGGCGGTCGCTGCCGCTGGCGTGGTCGCGGCGCGTCAGCAGCGCGCGCACGCCGTGGCGCTCGCAGGCGGCGACGATCGCGCCGTCGTCGGCGGCGACCACCACCTGCTGCGCCTTTGACAGCGCCGCGCGCTGCGCCACCCGCACCACCATCGGCAGCCCGCCGATGTCGGCCAGCGGCTTGTTCGGCAGCCGGGTGGACGCCAACCGCGCTGGGATGACGACCGTGAAACTCACGCCGCGTCGGCAGCGTCGAGTGGCTGCGCCTGCCCTTCGAGCATCACCGGGATGCCATCGCGGATCGGGAATGCCAGCCGGTCGGCGTTGCAAGCCAGCGCCTGCGGTTGGCCGTCTGCATTGCGCTGCATCTGCAATGGGCCCTTGCACAGCGGGCAGACCAGCAGGTCGATCAGGCGGTGGTCGAGGGCGGTCATCGGTGGCTCGGTCGCTTCAGTGTTTGGGAGGGTGCGGGTAGTGGCGTTTGAGCGCGGCGGCGAAGGCCACTTCGGGTTCGAAGTCTAGCGGCGCGACCCAGATCCGCGTCGTGCTGCCGGCCAGCACGGCGCTGCCTGGCCGCAGCTTGACGGCATCCTTCTCGGTCACGATCACGTCGGCGGTGTTGGCTGGCCAGGGCAGGGCGTCGAAAGGGTAATGGTCGGGCAACGCCAGCGTTTGCACCAGGGTCAGCCCCTGCTCGCGCAGCAGCGCGAAAAAGCGCTCGGGTGCGGCCAGGCCGGCAGCGGCCCACAGCGGCAGCCCGAGCAAGGGCTGCCAACTGCCGGCCTGCGCTGGCTGGCCCTGCCACCACGGGTCCAGCGGCAGCACGCCGGCCAAGCGCCGTGTCGCCATCCAGCCCGGCAGGTGGGTGGTGACATGCGGCGCGTTGTACAGCACCAGCGTCGCGGGCGGCGTCAGGTCCGGCAGCGGCTCGCGCAGCGGGCCGGCAGGCAGCAGCATGCCGTTGCCCGCGCCGCGCTCGTCGAAGACCACCACTTGCAGGTCGCGCGCCAGGCGGTGGTGCTGCAGGCCGTCGTCGGCCACGATGATGTCGACTTGCGGGTGCGCCGCCTGCAGCGAGCGCGCCGCGGCGACGCGGTCGCGCCCGACCATCACCGGCATGCCGGTGCGCAGCCGGATCAGCAGCGGCTCGTCGCCGCAATCGCTGGCCTGGCTGTCGCGGCTGACTGCGACCACGCCGCGGCTGCGCCGGCCATGCCCGCGCGAGACCACGCCAGGATGCCAGCCGAAGGCGCGCAGCAGCCGCACCACGGCAATCGTCGTCGGCGTCTTGCCCGCGCCGCCGGTAATCAGGTTGCCGACCACGACCACCGGCAGATCGATGCGCTGCGGCCGGCTGAACCGCCGGTGCAGGCCCGCCAACTGGGCGTACAGGCCCGCCAGCAGGCGCAGCGCCTGCGCGGCGGGGGTTGGGGGCGTCACCCACCATTGGCGCTGCAGCGCCGCGCCCAGGCACTGCAACAGGCCGTCGGCGGGGGCCTGCGTTGGCGAGCTCATCGGTGGCTGCGGCGCGCGCTTCAACGCGGTGCCGCGGCGTCACCCGCGCCACCAGCGTCGGCGCCGGTCTGGGCCGCGAACGTCAGGCGCGCCAGCCCGGCGCGGCGCGCCGCGTCGAGCACGTTGATGACCGACTGGTGTGCAGCGGTGGCGTCGGCCGAGACGATCACCACCGGATCCTTCAGCGTCTGCGCCGCCGCACTCAACTCGGCCGTCAGGGCTTCGACGCTGCGCCCGTCCAGGGCCTTGCGGTTGACGGCGTAGCGGCCGTCGCTGGCCACCGCAACGATGATCTCGGCCGGCCGGTCGCGCGGCTTGTCGGCTTCGGCGGTGGGCAGGTTGACCTGTAGCTCGGTGAACTTCGAGTACGTCGTCGACAGCATCAGAAAGATCAGCACGACTAGCAGCACGTCGATGAACGGGATCAAGTTGATCTCCGGGTCTTCGTTGCGGTGTTTGCGGAAATTCATGTGTGTTTGACGGCAAAGCGCATCAGGTGCGGCACCAGGCGCTCGGCGGCTTGCTCCATGTCGACGGTGAACTCGTCGATGCGGCCGCGAAAGTAGCGGTAGAACAGCAGCGCGGGGATGGCGATCATCAAACCGAAGGCGGTGTTGTACAGCGCCACCGAAATGCCATGCGCCAGTTGCGCCGGGTTGGTGCCGCCGCCGGGTGCTTGCGAGCCGAAGATCTCGATCATGCCGACCACGGTGCCGAACAAGCCGAGCAAGGGCGCGGCGGTGGCGATCGAGCCCAGCGTGTTCATGTAGCGCTCCAGGCGGTGCACTGTGACGCGGCCGGCGTTCTCGAACACCAGACGCAGCGCGCCTTCGCTGATGCGCGGCTCGGCCACCACGCTGCGCACGCCGGCCGCCAGCACCTGGCCCAGGGCCGAGTTGCCGGCCAGCTTGTTGACCACCTCCGACGACGGCAGGCTGGTGCGGGTGATCGAGATCACCTCATCGAGCAGCTTGTCGGGTGCCACGCGCGCGCTGCGCAGGTTGATCAGGCGTTCGATCACCAGGGCCAGTGCGACGATGGAGCAGATGAGCAGCGGCCAGATCGGCCAACCAGCGGCTTGTATGATCGAAAACAAGGCGTCCCCGGGAGCGAAAAAGCGCCTCGGACAGGGCCCACCGCAAAGGGCTGCGGCGGCATGCGAGGCCGCGCGATTATGGGCCCGGCAAGGGGTCGGCCCGGGCCGGAAATCGCTGCTGTTTTGTGCGCTGTGCGATCCGAGCGACGGCAGGGCCGAGCACAGAGCGTCAGCCATCCACCGCTGCTGTGGACAACATTGTGCGTAACCTCGGCTGCCCGGCCGCCAAGGCGCATGCATGCTGGCCTCGGCACAGATTGCTCAAACTTTCAGCAGGAAAAAACCTTTGCGAATCAACGACTTGCGTACACATGACAAGGCTGTGACCCGCACAGGCCCGCGCCAGGCCAGTGTGGGCGCGGCTGTGGAGTTCTGGCCCCGCGCCAATGCTGGGCTGGCCGGTGGTTGAGTTCCCCACCACGACCCCCGTGCCGCGCGTGTGGAGCGTCGCAGCGCTGGTGCTGGCCGTGGCCGACGCGCTGGCCGCGCGCTTCGGCGCCTGCACCGTGCGCGGCGAGCTGTCGGGCTTTTCGCGCGCCGCCAGCGGGCACTGCTACTTCACCGTCAAAGACGCCGAGGGTGCCCAGGCCAGCCTGCGCTGCGCGATGTTCCGCCGCGCCGCAGGGATGCTCGACTTCACCCCGCGCGACGGCCTGCAGGTCGAACTGCGCGGGCGCGTGGCGGTCTACGAGCCGCGCGGCGAGTTGCAGTTCGTCGTCGAGGCCATGCGCGCGCTCGGCGCCGGCTCGCTGTACGAACAGTTCCTGGCGCTCAAAGCCAAGCTCGAAGCCGAAAGCCTGTTCGACCCCGCACGCAAGCGCAGCCTGCCTCGCTACCCGCAGCGCATCGGCGTCGTCAGCTCGCTCGGCGCCGCGGCGCTGCACGATGTACTGACGACGCTGGCGCGGCGCGCGCCGCACCTGCCGGTGATCGTCTACCCGAGCTTGGTGCAGGGCCCCGAGGCACCGGCTGCGCTGGTGGCAGCCCTGACCCTGGTGGGCCGGCGGCGCGAAGTCGATGCGCTGATCCTGGCCCGCGGCGGCGGCTCGATCGAAGACCTGTGGGCCTTCAATGACGAGCGCGTGGTTCGCGCGGTAGCGGCCTCGCTGATCCCGCTGGTCTGCGGTGTCGGCCATGAAACCGACGTGACGCTGGCCGATTTCGCCGCCGACCTGCGCGCCCCCACGCCGACCGCTGCGGCCGAACTCGCCGCGCCCGCCGCGACCGAGCTGATGGCCGCCTTGCAGGGCCTGGCGCGCACGCTGTCACACGGCGTCGAGCGCCGGCTGCAAGCCCAGGCCCAGCGCCTGGATCGGCTGGCGCCGCGGCTGGGCCAGCCCGCAGCGCGCGTCGCGGCGCAGTCGCGCCGGCTCGATCAATTGGCCAGCCGCCTGGCGGTGGCTGCGCTACAGACCCACAACGCCCAGGCGACGCGTTTGCGGGCCCACGCCAACCGCTTGCTGCAGGCCAGCCACCTGCGTTTGACGGACCACGAGCATCGGCTGATCACCCTGGCTGCGCGCCTGCGGGCCCTGGATCCACAGCGCGTGGTCGAGCGCGGCTACAGCGTCGTGCAGACGCCCGCGGGTGAGCTGGTCACCGACCCGCGGCAACTCGCAGCGGGGCAGGCCGTGCGCTTGACGATGGCCCGCGGCAGTGCCGATGTCGAGCTGGCGGCAGTGCGCGTGCGCAAATAAAAAAGCCGGGCGCGAGGCCCGGCTTTCGCGGCGCGGAAGATGGTTTACAAACCGCCGTTCTGCTGCGCCACCATGCAGTACAGCATCGGCAGCGACAACATCGTGTTGGTGCGCGAGACCAGCATTGCCAGGCGCGCGGCCTTGGCCTTCTCTTCCGGCGGCACGCTGACGATGCCCAGAGCCTTCTTCTGGTTCGGCCAGATGATGAACCAGACGTTGAAGGCCATGATCAGGGCCAGCCACATGCCGATGCCGATGGCCAGGAATGGCCGCTGCAGCGCCAGGGCCGAGACGATGTAGCCGTTCATCGTCGCCAGCACGGCGCCGGTGACGACGGTGGCCAGCGCGGCCCAGCGGAACCAGAACAGCGCTTCGGGCGCGATGACTTTGCCGATGGCCGGCTTTTGCTCATCGGGAATCTTCGGCATCGACGGCATCTGCACGAAGTTGAAGTACCAGAGCAGGCCGATCCACATCACGCCAGCCACGACGTGCATCCAGCGCATCACGAACGCGCCCCAGGCGTGGCCCATCGGCACATTGCCGACCGCCAGCGCCAGCAAGATCACCAGCACGACGCTGGCGGCGACGGTGCGGCCCAAGGATTGAAGAATGGCACCCATATTGGTCTGGCTCCTCGTTGGTTTGATTGAAAACGCGGCGACTATAGCGAAGTCGCCCGGCCTGTTACCAACGGGGACAAAGACCGCGCCTCAGCGCTTGGCGGTGAACGGCGCGCCGCCGATCTTCGAGCCGGCCTTGATGCCGCGCTTGGCGAACCAGCCCTGGTTCATCTCGAGCACGTAGCGCACGGGCTTGGTCGAACAATGGCTTTCCAGGGTCTGCGGCTGCATGTCGTCGATGTTGACCACGGTACCGTCGTCGGCCAGGAAGGCGATCGCCAGCGGCAGCAGCGTGTTCTTCATCCAGAAGCACTGCGGCGAGGGCTCGTCGAAAACGAACAGCATGCCTTCGTGCTGGGCCATCACGCGGCGGAACATCAGCCCGGTCTGGCGCTGCTCGGGCGTCTGAGCCACTGCCGCGCGGATGTTGTGCATGCCGGCCTGCAGCGTGATGGTGGGCAGATCCTGCGGCACGCCCTGCGCGGTGGCGGCATTGAAGGCGATGGCCAGCAACAGCGCGGCTACAGGTGCAGGGGTCTTGATATTTGTCATGCGATGCGAGGGGGGTTGGCCGGATTATCGGCACAGCCCGAAGCTCGCCGATGCCGATCAACGCCACTGCCGCCGCCTGCGCCGACCTGTCGGCGCTCGATGACCCTGAAGCCCGCGACCGCTACACCGCGTGGCAGGCCGACGGCACGGCGCAGTCGTCGCTGCGCCTGGCGGGGCTGCACTGCGCGGCCTGCGCCGGCCTGATCGAGACCGCGCTGCTGGGCGTGCCCGGCGTGCAGGCCGCGCGAGTCAATGCCGCCGCCGCGATCGCGCGGGTGCAGTGGGATCCGGCGCGAACGCGGGCCTCGGCGCTGGTGGTTGCCGTGCGCGCCGCCGGCTACGACGCCGCGCCCGACCTCGCCGCTGATGCCCGCGCGCTGCGCCAGCGCGAGCAGCGCCTGGCGCTGTGGCGGCTTTTCGTGGCCGCCTTCTGCGCTATGCAGGTGATGATGTTCGCTGCGCCGGTCTACTTTGCCGAAGCCAGTGACTTGGCGCCCGACCTGCGCCAGTTGCTGCACTGGGGCAGTTGGCTGCTGAGCCTGCCGGTGCTGCTGTTCAGTGCGGCGCCGTTTTTCAGCGCTGCCTGGCGCGCGCTGCGCCAACGCCGCATCGGTATGGACACGCCGGTGGCCCTGGGTATCGCGGTCACCTTCCTCGCCAGCAGCGGTGCCGCGTTCGACCCCGGCGGCGCGTTCGGCTCCGAGGTCTACTTCGATTCGCTGACGATGTTCGTGGCCTTCCTGCTCGGCGCGCGCTGGCTCGAATTGCGCGCGCGCCACCGTGCCGCGGAAGCGATGGAAGCCGGCAGCGCTGCCTTGCCCGAGCTGGCACTACGCGTTCGCGGCGACGGCAGCGTGGAGCGCGTGTCGGCCGCTCGATTGGCGCCCGGCGACCGCGTGCGCGTGGCGCTCGGCGCCGCCTTCCCCGCCGACGGCGTGCTGCTGATCGGCAGCACGCACACCGATGAGTCGCTGCTCAATGGCGAGTCGCTGCCACGGGCCAGGCAGCCCGGCGACGAGTTGCTGGCCGGCAGCCTGAATCTCGGCGCTCCGGTCGAGCTGCGCGTCACGCGCAGCGGTGCGGCCACGCGCCAGGCCGCGATCGTGGCCTTGATGCAAGAGGCGATGGCGCAGCGCCCGGCGCTGGCGGTCAGCGCCGACCGCTGGGCCGCGCCCTTCCTGATTGCAGTGCTGCTGCTGGCCGCAACCGCCGCAGCGGCCTGGAGCGTGATCGACCCGCCACGGGCGCTGTGGGTCGCCGTCTCGGTGCTGATCGTCACCTGCCCCTGCGCGCTGTCGCTGGCCGCGCCTTCGGCCCTGCTGGCCGCCAGCGGCCAGCTCGCAAGGGGCGGCGTGCTGCTCAGGCGGCCCGATGCGCTCGATGCGATGGCGCGGGTGCAAACGCTGTTCGTCGACAAGACGGGCACGTTGACGAGCGATCGACCGCTGCTGCGAGTTGGCGCTGAGGCAGACGCCGCGCTGCTGCAGTACGCGGCGTCGCTGGCCGCTTGGTCGAGCCACCCGCTGTCGCGCGCGCTGGCCGCGCAGGTTCGCGCCGACGCTACGGCTTGGTCCGACGTGCAGGAAACGCCCGGTGCCGGCGTGGCCGCACGCGACCCGCAGGGACGCGAATGGCGTCTCGGCTCGGCGGCGTTTGTCGGCGCACCCATCTACGATGACGATGCCCTGCAGCTCTGGTTCGGCGCGCTGGGTCGCCCGCCGCTGCGGCTGGACTTCGACGAGACGCTGCGGCCCGACGCGGCGCGAGCCATCGCCGCACTGCAACGGCAAGACATCGAAGTGCGGCTGCTCTCCGGCGACCGCAACCAGCGTGTGCAGCGCCTGGCCACACAACTCGGCCTGGCCTTCGCGCAGGGTGACGCCACGCCGCAAGACAAGCTCGCAGCCGTGCGCGCCGCGCAGGCCAGTGGCCAGGTCGTGGCGATGCTCGGCGACGGCATCAACGACGCACCGGTGCTGGCCCAGGCCGATGTGTCGCTGGCGATGGGCGAGGGCGCCGATCTGGCGCGCCAATCGGCCGACGCGGTGCTGCTGTCGATGCGCCTGGCCGACGTCGCCCACGCCTTCGCGCTGGCGCGGCGCACGCGGCGGGTGGTGTGGCAGAACTTCGCCTGGGCCGCGGCCTACAACGCCGTGTGCGTGCCGCTGGCGCTGCTCGGCTGGTTGCCACCGTGGCTGGCCGGCCTGGGCATGGCCGCGAGTTCGCTGGTCGTCGTCGCCAATTCCCTGCGTCTGGCCCGGTGAAGTCGATGGACATCCTGTACTTGCTGATCCCGTTCTCGGCCCTGCTGGTGCTGGCGATCCTGGCCGTATTCGCCTGGGCCCTGCGCGGTGGCCAGTTCGACGACCTCGAGCGCGAAGGCGAACGCATCCTCGATGCGCAGCTTGATCCCAATCAAGCCCGCGACACGCTCGCGCCGGAACAATCGACCTGCTTGTAATGAGGAGTTGAACGATGGCCGTAGCAACCTTGGCCGGCAAAGAGCCGGTCTATTCCGATGATCCCGTGCGCCTGTTCGCCCTGGCCGCCGTGCTGTGGGGCGTGGTCGGCATGCTCGTCGG
>JANOKY010000279.1:0-6450 GCA_031419635.1 Burkholderiales bacterium
GCTTTCATGATGGCGGCGTGGCCGGGGTAGCGGATGGTGCGGTAGTTCAGCGTGCGCACCTTGCCGTGCAGGGTTTCGCACAGCGTGCCCAAGCCGCCCGAGGTGTTGAAGGCCTCGTAGAGAACGCCGTCGAGCGAGAACTCCTCGCGCTCCTCGAGCGCCGGCACCTCGTGGCGTTGGCCGTCGACGATGGCCTCGCAGGGCTCGCAGTACTCGTTGATCACGCCCTCGGTGCTCCACGTGAGGTTGTAGTTCAGCGCATTGCTCGGGTAGGCCGGCAGCGCGCCGACACGCAGGCGCACGGTGTCCAGGCGCTCGAAGCGCGAGGCCAGGTCGGCGGCGACGATGGCGATGAAGCCCGGCGCCAGCCCGCACTGCGGGATCAGCACGCTGCTCGCGCCCTCGGCCAGGGCGCGGATGGCGCGCGTGCTGGCCACGTCTTCGGTCAGGTCGAGGTAGTGCACGCCCAGGGCGCGCGCCACTTCGGCGATGCGCTGCGTGAGGTGGAACGGCGCGGCGCTGAGCACGGCGTAACGGCCTTCGAGGGCGCGCTTCACGGCGGCGGCGTCGGCCACATCCAGGCTCAGGTGCTGCACGCGCGAGGCTGGCAGCGCCGACGCCGCCAGCGCCGCCAGCGCGGCGCCGTCGCGGTCAGCCAGCGTCACGCTGTAGTCGCCGCTGCCGGACAGTAGGTCGGCGACCACCTGGCCGATCTTGCCGGCACCGACAACCAGGATGTTCTTCATTGGCATGGCGCACTCCACGGGAAATGCGCCATCCTGCCTGGGACGGCTGCAAAAAGCAGCGAGCAAGGAGACGAAACGCCGTGGCGATATCGGCAGATTGACGCGACAATCCGGCGCCATGCCCGACATCACGCTGGATGACACCGACCGCGCCCTGCTCGCGTTGCTGCGCGACAACGCCCGCGCCAGCACCGCCGAGCTGGCGCGCAAGCTCGACCTGGCGCGCACCACGGTGCAGAGCCGGCTGGCCCGGCTCGAGCTATCGCGCACGATCGTCGGCTACACCGTGGTGGTGCCCGACGAGGCCGAAGCCGCACTGGTGCGCGCGCATGTGCTGATCACCGCGCGGCCCAAGCAGAGCGCCGCGATCGAGGCCGCGCTGCGGCGCATCGCCGAGGTGCGCACGCTGCATTCGGTGAGCGGGCCGTTCGACCTGATCGCGGTGCTGGCGGCCGATTCGATCGGCGCGCTCGACCGCCTGATCGACCGCATCGGCGCCCTGGACGGCGTCGAGCGCACGACCTCGGCGATCGTGCTTTCCACACGCATCGCGCGCTGAGCCGGCGCTGCGCTGGAGCGGGATGGTCAAGTTCGATGGCCGGGGGCCGAAACGACAGTCCAACTCCCGTGCCTATGCCGTACCGTACCGCACCGTGCCTGCCCCGACCACCACGATCGAAACTGCCGAACTGTGCATCGGCATGTTCATCCACCTCGACCTGGGCTGGATGTCGCACCCGTTCGCGCTGTCGAGCTTTCGCATCAACGATGCGAGCCAGATCGCCACCATCCGCTCGCTCGGCCTGGCCCGCGTGCGCTGGAGCCCCGACAAGAGCGACGAGCCGGCGCTGCCGCGGTCGTCGCCGGCCCCTGCCACGCCGCGGCCGCCGGCCGAGGCTGAAGCCAGCACGCTGGCGCCGACGCGCCCGCCGGCACGTGAGCGCGATGCGCGGCGCGCCGCGTTGGTCGCGCGGCGTGTGGCGGTCGAGCTGTGCCAGCGCCAGTACGCCGAGGCCGCGCAGGGCTGGCGCCAGGTCACCGAACAGACGCGCCACGACCCGCGGGGCGCGGGGCAGCGGCTCGGGGCGCTCAGCCGAGCCCTGGTCGACAAGATGATCGGCGCGCGCGAAGTCAGCATCCGCGTGCTGGCCGAAACCGCCGACGACCGCGCCAGCCATGCGCTCAACGTCAGCGTGATCGCGCTGCTGCTGGGCAAGGTGGCGGGGCTGGCCGAGACTGACCTGCAAGACCTCGGCGTCGGCGCACTCAGCCATGACATCGGCAAGCTCGATCTGCCACGCCGCCTGCATCGGCTGGACCCCGACTTCAGCAGCGCCGAGACCTCGCTGTACCGCGAGCATGTGGCCCATGGCGTGGCGCTGGGCCAGCGCATGGGCCTGGCGCCGGGCGCGCAGTTGGTGATCGCGCAGCACCACGAGCATGCCGACGGCAGCGGTTTTCCGCTCGGCCTGGACATCAACCGCATGAGCGTGGCCGCGCGCATGGTGGCCCTGGTCAATCGCTACGACACCCTCTGCCACCCGACCCAACTGGCGCAGGCGCTGACGCCGCACGAAGCGCTGTCGCGGCTGTTTACCCAGGACAAGCGCCAATACGACGCGACGCTGCTGACCAGTTTCGTGCGCATGATGGGTGTGTACCCGCCGGGCTCGGCGGTGCAGCTCACCGACGACCGTTACGGCCTGGTCGACAGCGTCAACTCCTCGCGTCCGCTCAAGCCGCGCGTGCTGGTGCACGACCCGCGGGTGGCGCGCGACGAGCCCCTGCTGGTGGACCTGGCGAACGAGCCGGCGCTGGGCATCCGGCGCAGCCTGCCTTCGGCGCAATTGCCGCGCGCGGCGCTCGACGTATTGCAGCCCACACCGCGGGTGAACTGGTTCTTCGAGGCGGCCGACGCCAACAACGGCAGCGACGCCACGGACGGGTCGCAGGGCCCCCCCGCCGAGACCCGTCACTGATCTGCGCCGCACCCGTGCGCCCCGGTTTGTGCCACGGTTTGCGCCAGGTCTTGCGGACCTGGCCTCGCTGTCCTTACAGTCGGCGGTGTGAGGCCGCTCGCTCGCATCATCGAAGCCAAACTCGCCGCCCAGGCCCCCGGGCTGGCGGTGCTGTTGCCCGGCGGCGGTCGGCTGGGCGCGGCCAACGCCCGCGTGCGCCTCGAGTTGGCCGACTGGGCACCGCTGGCGCATGTGGCCAGCGGCCGGGTCGGTGGCCTGGCGCAGGACTGGGTCGAAGGCCGGATCGAGCTGCACGGCAGCATGCGCGACATTGCCGCCGCCGCCGCGGGCCTGGTCGGCGGTGACCCGACCGCGCCCTACGCTGCGCCCGGCCCGGCCAGCCCGTTAGCCTGGTGGCGCGGCCTTCTGCGCGCCAGCCGCTCATCGACGCGCCACACGCCGGCCGCCGACGCGCGCCAGGTGCAGTTCCACTACGACGTGTCAGACGACTTCTATGCCCTCTGGCTCGATCCGCAGCGGGTCTACTCCTGCGCCTACTGGCGCGACGGCGTGGTGCAACTGGCCGAGGCGCAGACCGCCAAGCTCGACCACATCTGCCGCAAGCTGATGTTGCGTGAAGGCGAGCGCTTTCTCGACGTCGGCGCCGGCTGGGGCGCGCTGTTGCTGTGGGCCGCCGAGCACTACGGCGTGCGGGCCACCGGCATCACGCTGTCGAAGAATCAGCATGCCCATGTGCAACGCTTGATCGACGCGCGCGGCCTGGCCGGCCGGGTGCGCATCGAACTGCTCGACTACCGCGACCTGCCCGAGCACGAACCCTTCGACAAGATCGCCTCGATCGGCATGTTCGAGCATGTCGGCCGGGCCCGGCTGCCGGCCTACTTCGCCAAGCTGCTGCGCCTGCTCGCCCCCGGCGGGCTGCTGATGAACCACGGCATCACGGCCGGCGGCACGCGCAACAGCGAACTGGGTGCGGGCATCGGCGAGTTCATCGAACGCTACATCTTCCCTGGCGGCGAGTTGCTGCACCTGTCGCATGTGCTGGCGACGATGGCCGAGGCCGGCTGGGAGGCGGTCGACATCGAGAACCTGCGGCCGCATTACGCGCGCACGCTGTGGGCCTGGTCGGATGGCCTCGAAGCGCGTTTGCCCGAGGCCCATCGCCTGACCACCGAGCAGGTGGTGCGTGCCTACCGGCTGTACCTGGCCGGCAGCGCGATGGCCTTTGAGCGCGGCTGGATGTCGCTGCACCAGGTGCTGGCGGCCAAGCCATCGGGCGACCTCGGGGCCGGCGCGCTGCCCGGGGCACAATCGACCTACCCTTTCACCCGCGACCACATCTACAGCCGCCCCTGAAGACGCCCATGCTCTACAAATTCAAGTCCAAAGCGGCCGGCGACGTGATCATGCTCGGGCCCAACGGCGACCAGGTGCTGCGCGCGGTCGGCCGCGAGCCCGCGCCGCAAGGCATCTTCGAGGTCGCCGCGATGCCGGGCCTGATCGCCGCACTCGAAGCCGCGGTGGCGGCCGACGACGCCGCCCGTGGCCGCAGCGCCGACGACGATGCCGATGCGCCGGCCGGGCAGGGCGACGCGGTGGCGTTGCGCCGCCGAGTCTGGCCGCTGGTGGAGATGCTGCGCCGCAGCCACGACGCGGGCGAAGTCATCGTCTGGGGAGCCTGACGATGAAACTGGGGAGCGACAGTTGGGCCAACGGCGACCGCATCGCCGCGCGCTACGCCGCCGGCCGGCTCGACGGCGAGCATGGCGTGGCCTTCGCCGACAACCTCAGCCCGCACCTGGCCTGGAGCGAGCTGCCGGCCGGCACGCAGTCGCTGGCCCTGATCTGCCACGACTTCGATGTGCCCTCGCGTCCCGACGACGTCAACCAAGCCGGCCGCGAGATCCCGAGCGATCTGGCGCGGGTCGACTTCTTTCACTGGGTGCTGGTCGATCTGCCGCCCACGCTGACGCAGATCATCGAAGGCGAATTCAGCCGCGGCTTCACGCCGCGCGGCAAGCCCGGCCCGAACGCGCTGCATGGCGCACGCCAGGGCTTGAACGACTACACCGGCTGGTTTGCCGGCGACGCGCAAATGGCCGGCAACTACTTCGGCTACGACGGCCCGTTCCCGCCATTCAACGATTCGCTCGTTCACCACTATGTCTTCACGCTGTACGCGCTGGCCTTGCCGCGCCTGCCGCTCGAAGGCGTCTTCACCGGCACGCAGGTGCGCCAGGCGATCACCGGCCAGGTGCTCGACGCGGCCACGCATTCGGGCACCTACACGCTGAATCGACGGTTGCTGGGGTGAGTACCGCCGACCAGGCGACGCGCATCATCGCCGTTCGCCACGGCGAGACCGCGTGGAACGTGGCCACCCGCATCCAGGGCCAGCTCGACATCGAATTGAACCAGACCGGCCGCTGGCAGGCGCAGCGGCTGGCGCAGGCCCTGGCCGGCGAGGGTCTCGACGCAATCTACGCAAGCGACCTGGCCCGCGCCCGCGACACCGCGCGCATGGTGGCCTGCCGCGCCGGCCTGGACCTGCGCACAGAGACCGGTTTGCGCGAGCGTGGCTTCGGCAGTTTCGAAGGCCTGACCTTTGCCGAGGTCGAGCAGCGCTTCCCCGAGCAGGCACGGCGCTGGCGCCAGCGCGATGCCAGCTTCGGCCCTCAGGGCGGGGAGACGCTGATGGCGTTCTACCAGCGCGCGGTCGGCAGCGTCACCGCGCTGGCCGCACGCCATCGCGGCCAGCACATTGCCGTGGTCGCGCATGGCGGCGTGCTCGACGCGCTGTACCGTGCAGCCTCGCGGGTGGCCCTGGACGCGCCGCGCACCTGGCAGCTCGGCAACGCCAGCGTCAATCGCCTGCTGGCCAGCGACGATGGCCTGGTGCTGGTGGGTTGGGGCGACACCTTGCACCTCGACGAACCGGCGCTCGATGAAACGAGCTTCGCCGCATGACAGCGGTGGGCCAGCCAGTGGCCGCTGTCGATACGCCGGCCCTGGTGCTCGACCTCGACGCACTGTCACGCAACATCGCGCTGATGGCCGACTACGCCCACGCGCAGGGCCTGCGGCTGCGCCCGCATGCCAAGACGCACAAGAGTGCCTGGATCGCGGCGCAGCAGATCGCGGCCGGCGCGGTCGGCGTGTGCGTGCAGAAAGGCAGCGAGGCCGAGGCCCTGGTCGACGCCGGTGTGGGCGATGTCTACATCAGCAACGAAGTCATCGACGAAGCCAAGCTGGCGCGGGTGGCGGCACTGGCGCGGCGCTGCAAGTTGGCGATCGCGGTTGATAGCGTCCTGGGCATCGAACGCCTGGCCGCCGCGGTGCGTGCCGCGCGCTGCGAGATCGCGGTCTTGGTCGAGATTGACGTCGGCCAGGGCCGCTGCGGCGCCGCGCCGCCACAGGCCGGCGCGCTGGCACGCCGGGTCGTCGATGCCGGCCTGCACTTTGCCGGCCTGCAGGCGTACCACGGCCGCGCGCAGCACTTGCGCAGCAGCGTCGAACGTGCCGCGGCGATTGGCCAGGCCGCAGCCTGTGTGCGCCAGGCCCAGGCCGCGCTGTCGAGCGCCGGGCTGGCCTGCCCGCTCGTCACCGGCGCGGGCACCGGCAGCTTCGTCAACGAGGCGGCCAGCGGCCTGTGGGGCGAGTTGCAGGCCGGCTCCTATGTCTTCATGGATGCCGATTACGCCGCCAACCAGGCCACGCCCGGCGCG
>JANOKY010000280.1:0-1695 GCA_031419635.1 Burkholderiales bacterium
GCCGGCAAGCTGCGCGCGCTGGCCGTCAGCAGCCTGCAGCGCAACCCCCTCTACCCGGATGTGCCGACGGTGGCCGAGAGCGGCTTCGCCGGCTTCCAGGCGCTGTCGTGGTCGGGCCTGTCGGCCATCAAGGGCACGCCACAGCCGATCGTCGACAAGCTCGAAGCGGCGATGAAAAAAATCATGACCTCGGCCGAGTTCCGCCAACGCCTGGAATCGGTCGGCTTCGTCGTGCCCGCACCCGGCGCCAAGCCCTACACCGAGTTCGTCAAGAGCGAACTCGATCTGTGGACCCAGGTCATCAAAGCCGCCGGCATCAAACCGGAATGAACGCGGTGCCGCAGCCAGTGATTGCCGCCAGCCCGCTGGCTGCCGGCCTGGCCGCGGGCGAGGCCAGCAGCGACCGCATCGAGTGGGTCAAGCTCTCGCTCATATTCCTGCCGCTGGCCACGCCGATCAGCGACGCGAAGGTGCTGACCGGTCGGCAAAAGCCACTGACTGAGATCGCCTTCCTGTTCGCCGAAATCGCGACCCGAGAGGGCCACGGCGGCATCGGTTTTTCCTACAGCAAGCGCGCGGGCGGGCCAGGCCAGTACGCACATGCCAAAGAGCTCGCCGACACGCTGCTCGGCGAAGACCCGAACGACATCGCGCGCTTGTGGGACAAGCTGTGCTGGGCCGGGGCCTCGGTCGGCCGCAGCGGCCTGGCCACGCAGGCCATCGCGGCTTTCGACATTGCGCTATGGGACTGCAAGGCCAAGCGCGCCAGGCTGCCGCTGGCCAAGCTGCTCGGCGCGCACCGCGACAGCGTGGCCTGCTACAACACCTCGGGCGGTTTCCTGTCGACGCCGCTGCCCGAGGTGCTGAGCAATGTCGAGGCCCTGCTCGCGCGCGGCATCGGCGGCATCAAGATCAAGGTCGGCCAGCCCGACCCGATGATCGATCTGCAGCGCGTGCAGGCGGTGCACAAACTGATCGATGGCCGCGCGCATCTGATGGTCGACGCGAATCAACAATGGGACCGCGTCACCGCGCAGCGCTTCGGCCGCGTCGTCGAGCCGCTGAACCTGACGTGGATCGAAGAGCCGCTGGACGCCTACGACGCCGAAGGCCACGCCGCGCTGGCCGCGATGCTCGACACGCCGATCGCCAGCGGCGAGATGCTGACCAGCATGGCCGAGCACAGCGAATTGATCCGCCTGCGCGCGGTCGATTTCATCCAGCCCGACGCACCGCGCGTGGGCGGCATCACGCAGTTTCTCAAGATCATGGCCCTGGCTGACCAGGCCCGCCTGCGGATGGCACCGCATTTCGCAATGGAAATCCACCTGCACCTGAGTGCGGCCTACCCCCACGAGCCCTGGGTCGAGCATTTCGAGTGGTTGGAGCCGATGTTCAATGAGCGGCTGACCATCAAGGACGGCCGCATGCTCGTGCCGAACCGGCCGGGATTGGGCTTCTCATTGAGCGAACAGGCGATTCGCTGGACGGCCGAGAGCGCCGAGTTCGGCACACGCCCCTGAAATCACTCCCGCTCCGGCCGGTCGAGGGTTGGGTCAAGGGCCGCCTCTCGCGTCAGTTCAGCAGACTTTCCAACGAACTGACCACCTTGAACTGCACTTCCTCGAAGTTCTTGAAGTGCCGCTTCCCGCATTCGATCCGCAAATCCTCGATCGGCCGCAGCAGGTCAAGTTG
>JANOKY010000281.1:0-11119 GCA_031419635.1 Burkholderiales bacterium
ACCACGTCGAACGGATGGCGGTTGGTTTCGGCCAGGCCGGCGATGAAATAGACCAGGAAGATCGGCAGCAGCGGCAACCAGTTCCACGACAGCACGGTCAGGCCCATCGACGCCGCATGGCCGCGCGATTGGCTCATCACGATGTCGGTCAGGTTCATGCTGCCCGAAACCATCAGCACGACCACCAGCGCAAAGCCCATCGCGATCTCGTAGCTGACCATTTGCGCCGAGGCGCGCAAGGCGCCGAGGAAGGCGTACTTCGAGTTCGAGGCCCAGCCGGCAATGATCACGCCGTAGACCTCCATCGAGGTGATGGCCATCAGGAACAGCAGGCCGGCGTTGACGTTGGCCAGCGCCACCTCGGGGCCGAACGGCACCACGGCCCAGGCCGCCAGCGACGGCATGATGGTCATCACCGGGCCGAGGAAAAAGAGGACCTTGTTGGCGGCGGTCGGGCGGATGATTTCCTTGAAGATCAGCTTCACCGCATCGGCGATCGGCGTCAGCAGGCCATAGGGGCCGACGCGGTTCGGGCCCGGCCTGATCTGCGTCCAGCCGATCGCCTTGCGCTCCCATAGCGTCAGGTAGGCCACACAGCCCATCAGCGGCGCCAGCAGCACGACGATCTTGATCAAGCTCCAGACCACCAGCCACAGCGTGGGGCCGAGCAACTCGGTGCCGCTCTGGTTGAGCCACGCGATCATTCGCCGGACCTCTCGACGCTGATCGGGCCGAACATCGCGCCGAGCGTGGCAGTGCTGGCGTGGCCCGCGGCAATGCGAACCGCGTTGGCAGCCAGCGTGGCGTCTTCGCGCGCAGGCAATGTGGCGCTGGCTGCACCCTGGCTGACGCGGACCTTGTCGCCGGGCTGCAAACCGAGTTGCCGCCACACCGCGCTGGGCACACCCACCATGGGGGGCTTGGCATCGGCGGTGGCTTGCAGCGAGGGGGCGCGGCGCACCAGTGCGTCGGTCGAATAAATCGGCACGTCGGCCACTCGTTCCAGTTTCGGCTCGAGCGCGGTCGGCACAGGAATCGCCGTCAATGCCGTGCTGCTGCGGTTGTCCAGCCGCGCCGAAAGCGTGCCCGCATCGCCCAGCGCCTCGGCACGCACTTCCTCGGCCGAGGCCTGCTCGAAGCCGGGCAGGCCGAGCAGGTTGCCGAGCACGCGCAGCACCTTCCAGGCCGGCCGCGTTTCGCCCAGCGGCTTGACGACGCCGTGGAAGCTCTGCACGCGGCCTTCGCTGTTGACGAAGGCACCCGCGGTTTCGCTGAACGGCGCCACCGGCAGCAGCACGTCGGCGAACTCGGTGTTGGCATCCTTGAACGGGCTCAGCGACACCACCAGGCCGGAGCCTTGCAATGCGGCGCGCGCGGCAGCCGCGTCGGCGGCGTCGAAGGCCGGCTCGACGCCGAGCAACAACAGGGCCTTCATCGGCTGCATGAGCATCTGGCCAGCGTTCAAGCCGCCGTCACCCGGCAGCGCGCCGACCCATTGCGCACCGACGCTGTTGGCTGCTTCGCCCAAGTAGCCGACCGTGGCGCCGACCCCCGTGGCGATCCACTGCGCCAGCGCGAGCAATTGCGACGCTTGCGGATGCTGCGCGGCGGCATTGCCGAGCAGCACCACCTTGCGCTCGCCCGTCAGCAGCGAGGCGGCGATCTTCTGCGCCGCGGCGCCGGCGTCGGCCGGCGCGGGTGCAGCGATGCCCTTGGACTTGGCCACAGCCGCCGCCACTTGCGCCAGCGCATCAACCCAGCCACTCGGCGCCGCCGTGAACTGCGTCGCCAGCGGCATCGCCCAATCGTCGTGCACGGCCTGCAGGCTGTGCAATTGGGCACCGCGGCGCGCCGCCTGGCGCAGGCGTTGCGCCAGCAGCGGATGGTCCTTGCGCAGGAACGAGCCGACGATCAACGCGCGCTGCACGGTCGACAACGAGGCGATGCTCGTGCCCAGCCAGCGTGTGTTGCCCGGCGCCGCGCGGTTGCCGAAGTCGGCATGGCGCGTGCGGTGGTCGATGTTCTCGCTGCCCAGCCCGCGCACCAGCTTGGCCAGCAGGTGCAACTCTTCAACGGTGCTGTGCGCCGAGCCCAGCGCGCCGATCGACGCCGCGCCGAACTCGCCCTTGATGCGCTTCAAACCATCGGCCACGTAGGCCAGCGCGGTGTTCCAGTCCACCGCCTGCCAGGCCCCGCCTTGCTTGATCATCGGCTGCGTCAAGCGCTGCTCGCCGTTCAGCGCTTCATACGAGAAGCGGTCGCGGTCCGAAATCCAGCACTCGTTGACGGCCTCAACTTCCAGCGGCACCACGCGCATGACCTGGTTCGCCTTGACCTGCACGATCAGGTTCGCGCCGGTGCTGTCGTGCGGGCTGACGCTCTTGCGCCTCGACAGCTCCCAGGTGCGGGCGCTGTAGCGGAACGGCTTGCTGGTGAGCGCGCCGACCGGGCAGATGTCGATCATGTTGCCCGACAGCTCGGAGTCGATCGTGTCGCCGAGCATCGTCGTGATTTCGCTGTGCTCGCCGCGGTGGATCATGCCCAGCTCCATCACCCCGGCCATTTCCTGGCCAAAGCGCACGCAGCGGGTGCAGTGGATGCAGCGCGTCATTTCCTCCATCGAGACCAGCGGGCCGACATCCTTGTGGAAGACGACGCGCTTCTCTTCGGTATAGCGCGAGGCCGAGCCGCCGTAGCCGACCGCCAGATCCTGCAATTGGCATTCGCCGCCCTGGTCGCAGATCGGGCAATCGAGCGGGTGGTTGATGAGCAGAAACTCCATCACCGACTGCTGGGCCTTGAGCGCTTTTTCGCTCTTGGTGCGAACGATCATGCCGTTGGTGGCTGGCGTGGCGCAGGCCGGCATCGGCTTGGGCGCCTTTTCGATCTCGACCAGGCACATCCGGCAATTCGCCGCGATCGTGAGCTTCTTGTGATAGCAGAAGTGCGGAATGTAGGTGCCCGCCGCATCGGCAGCATGCATGACCATGCTGCCCTCGGCCACGCTGACCTGCCTGCCGTCGAGGGTGATTTCAATCATGAGATCTGTCGCGAAGCGACACCGTTCTCACCCTCCCCCGCTGGGGGCGGGCCGGGGTGGGGGCCGGCAGGCGAAAAAAGGAGTCAAACATGCGCGCCCACCAAACAGGTCTTGTGCTCGATGTGATGCACAAACTCATCCCGAAAATGCTTGATCATCCCGCGCACCGGCAGCGCCGCCGCATCACCCAGCGCGCAGATGGTGCGCCCCATGATGTTCTCCGACACCGAATTCAGCAGCTCGATATCTTCCATCCGGCCACGGCCATGCTCGATGCGATCGACCACGCGCCACAACCAGCCGGTGCCTTCGCGGCAAGGCGTGCACTGGCCGCAGCTCTCGTGCTGGTAGAAGTAGGAGAGACGCAGGAGACTCTTGACCATGCACCGCCGCTCGTCCATCACGATCACCGCGCCCGAGCCAAGCATCGAGCCGGCCTTGGCGATGGCGTCGTAGTCCATCGTGATGTCCATCATCGTCGCGGCCGGCAGCACCGGGGCCGACGAGCCGCCGGGGATCACGGCCTTCAGCTTGCGGCCGCCCGACATGCCACCGGCCAGTTCGAGCAACTTGGCAAACGGCGTGCCGAGCGGGATCTCGTAATTGCCCGGGCGCTCGACATCGCCGACGATCGAGAAAATTTTCGTGCCGCCGTTGTTCGGCTTGCCGACCTCGAGGTACGGCACGCCGCCGTGGTTGATGATCCACGGCACCGCAGCAAAAGTCTCGGTGTTGTTGATCGTGCTCGGCTTGCCGTACAGGCCGTAGCTGGCCGGGAACGGCGGCTTGAAGCGCGGCTGGCCCTTCTTGCCTTCGAGCGATTCCAGGAGCGCCGTTTCTTCGCCGCAGATGTAGGCGCCGAAGCCGTGGAAGGCGTGCAACTGGAATGAAAACTCGCTGCCGAGAATCCGGTCGCCGAGGAATCCGGCGGCGCGGGCTTCTTCGAGCGCCTCTTCGAAGCGGTCGTAAATCTCGAAGATTTCGCCGTGGATGTAGTTGTAGCCGACCTTCACGCCCATCGCATAGGCGGCAATCGCCATGCCTTCGATGACGATGTGCGGGTTGTAGGCCAGGATGTCGCGGTCTTTGCAGGTGCCGGGCTCGCCTTCGTCGGAATTGCAGACGAGGTACTTGGCGCCCGGGAACTGGCGCGGCATGAAGCTCCATTTCAGCCCGGTCGGGAAGCCCGCGCCACCGCGGCCGCGCAGGGCGCTGGCCTTGACTTCGGCGATAACCTGGTCGGGCGTCATGCCCGCGCCACCATCAAGCGCAAGAATTTTCTTCAGCGCCTGATAACCGCCGCGGGCCAGGTAGTCCTGCAGGCGCCAGTTCTTGCCGTCGAGGCCGGCATAGATCTGCGGCTGGATATGGCGGCCATGGAAACAGGTTTCGTGGCCCTGGGCCTGGAAGCGCGACAGTTCGAGCGTCGTCATTTCGCGTGCGCCTTCAGCGTATCCACGAGGTCGTCGATCCGATCGTTGCTCATGAAGCTGAGCATTTGGCGATCATTGACCAGCATCACCGGCGCATCCGCGCAGGCACCCAGGCATTCACTGGGCTGCACGGTGAACAGGCCGTCGGCGCTGGTGCCGTAGGGCTCGACGCCGAACTTCTTGCACAGGTGCGCCAGCGCCTGGTCGCCGTCGCGCAGCGCGCAAGGCAGATTGGTACAGACGTTGAGCTTGAACTGCCCCACCGGCTGCTGGTTGTACATGTTGTAGAAGGTCGTCACCTCGTGCACCGCGATCGTCGGCATGCCCAGGTAGGCAGCGACGCCCTCTTCGCTTTCGCGCGAGACGAAGCCCTGTTCCTGCTGCACGATCGCCAGGCAGGCCATCACCGCCGAGGCCTTTTGGTCGGCCGGGTACTTGGCAACTTCCTTGTCGAAACGGGCGATCGTGGCGTCGGAAAAACTCATCGCTCGCTTACCTATCAATCTCGCCGAAGACGATGTCCATGGTGCCGATGATCGCCACCGCATCGGCAATCATGTGGCCGCGCGCCATCTCGTCCAACGCCGCCAGATGCGGAAAACCTGGCGCGCGGATTTTCAGCCGGTACGGCTTGTTGGCGCCGTCGCTGACCAGGTAGATGCCGAACTCGCCCTTCGGGTGTTCGACCGCGGCGTAGGCCTCGCCCTCGGGCACATGCATGCCTTCGGTGAAGAGCTTGAAGTGGTGGATCAGCTCTTCCATGTTGGTCTTCATCGACACCCGCGACGGCGCCGCGACCTTGTGGTTGTCGGTGATCACCGGGCCCGGGTTGGCGCGCAGCCACTGCGAGCATTGCTGGATGATCTTGTTGCTCTGGCGCAGCTCTTCCATGCGCACCAGGTAGCGGTCGTAGGTATCGCCATTGACGCCCACCGGGATGTCGAAATCCATCCGGTCGTAGACGTCGTAGGGCTGCGTTTTGCGCAAGTCCCACGCGATGCCCGAGCCGCGCAGCATCGGGCCCGAGAAGCCCAGGTTCAATGCCCGTTCGGGCGTGACGACGCCGATGCCGACGGTGCGCTGCTTCCAGATGCGGTTGTCGGTGAGCAGGGTCTCGTAATCGTCGACGTTGGCCGGGAAGCGGGCGCAGAAGTCATCGATGAAATCGAGCAGCGAGCCCTGGCGGTTGGTGTTGAGTGCGTCGATCGCCTTCTGGTTCTTGATCCGGCTGACGCGGTACTGCGGCATCGTGCCGGGCAGGTCGCGGTAGACGCCGCCGGGGCGGAAGTAGGCCGCGTGCATGCGCGCTCCGCTGACGGCCTCGTACATGTCGAACAGGTCTTCACGCTCGCGGAAGGCGTAGATCAGGATGTTCATCGCACCGCAGTCGATGCCGTGCGCGCCGAGCCAGAGCAGGTGGTTCAACAGCCGCGTGATCTCGGCGAACATGACACGGATGTACTGCGCACGCTCGGGCACCTCGATGCCCATCAGCCGCTCGATCGCCAGGCAGTAGGCGTGCTCGTTGGCCATCATCGACACGTAGTCGAGGCGGTCCATGTACGGCAGGTTCTGGATGTAGGTCTTGCTCTCGGCCAGCTTCTCTGTGGCGCGGTGCAGCAGGCCGATGTGCGGATCGGCACGCTGAATCACTTCGCCGTCGAGCTCGAGCACCAGGCGCAGCACGCCATGCGCTGCGGGGTGCTGCGGGCCGAAGTTCAGGGTGTAGTTCTTGATCTCGGCCATGACTATTGCAGCCCGCCGTAGTTGTCTTCGCGGACGATTCTTGGCGTGACTTCGCGCGGCTCGATCGTCACCGGCTGGTAGATTACGCGGCGCTGCTCGGCGTCATAGCGCATCTCGACATGGCCCGAGACCGGGAAGTCCTTGCGCATCGGGTGGCCGATGAAGCCGTAGTCGGTGAGGATGCGGCGCAGGTCGAGGTGGCCCTCGAAGAGGATGCCGTAGAGGTCGAAGGCTTCGCGCTCGTACCAGTTGGCGGCACTCCAGACCTCGGTGAGCGAGGCCACCAGCGGCAGTTCGTCGTCGGGGCAGATCACTTTCAAGCGAACGCGCCAGTTCTTGCTGATCGACAGCAGGTGCGAGACGACGACGTAGCGCGGGCCGTCGTGCGGCTGGTCCTTCCAGGTGCTCAAGTCCAGGCCGGCCAGGTCGATCAACTGCTCGAAGGCCAGCGTCGGGTCGTCGCGCAAGCTCTGCGCCACGGCCAGGTAGTCGGCAGCGGCCACGGTGATCGTGACTTCGCCGTGATCAAGTACCCGCGTTGCGATCTTGGGGCCGAGCGCTGCCGCCAGCGCCGCCTGCAGGGCGTCGAGTTTGGCTGTCATGGTGCCCCCAAGGCGCTGCGCGCCGGCCCCCCGAGGGGGCGCGAACGCCTTGGGATCGGCCCTGCGTCGTTCATCGAGCGATGGTGTTCTCGCGCCGGATCTTGGCCTGCAATTGCAGGATGCCGTACAGCAGCGCCTCGGCGGTGGGCGGGCAGCCGGGCACATAGACATCGACCGGCACGATGCGGTCGCAGCCGCGCACCACCGAGTAGCTGTAGTGGTAGTAGCCGCCGCCATTGGCGCAGGAGCCCATCGAGAGCACCCAGCGCGGCTCGGCCATCTGGTCGTAGACCTTGCGCAGGGCCGGCGCCATCTTGTTGCACAGCGTGCCGGCGACGATCATCAAATCGCTCTGCCGCGGGCTGGGGCGGAAGAGCATGCCAAAGCGGTCGATGTCGTAGCGCGCCGCGCCAGCGTGCATCATCTCGACGGCGCAGCAGGCCAGGCCGAAGGTCATCGGCCACAGCGAGCCGGTCTTCGACCAGTTCACCAGGGTGTCGACCGAGGTGGTGACAAAACCTTCTTTGAGTACGCCTTCGATGCCCATAGTGCGGTCACTCCCAGTCGAGGGCACCTTTCTTCCACTCGTAGACGAAGCCGACGACGAGGATGCCGAGGAAGACCATCATGGCCCAGAAGCCCGCCGCGCCGATTTCCCGAAGCGACACCGCCCAGGGAAACAGGAAGGCGATCTCGAGGTCGAACAGGATGAAGAGGATCGCCACCAGGTAGTAGCGCACATCGAACTTCATGCGCGCGTCTTCAAAGGCTTCGAAGCCGCACTCGTAGGGGCTGTTCTTCTCGGAGTCGGGCCGGTTCGGGCCGAACACGAAACCGAGCACCTGGGGCGCCACGCCGACACCCACACCGACCAGGATGAACAGGATGACGGGCAGGTAGGGTTGCAGATCCATGTTCGTCGTTGCAGCGGGGTCGGTCAGCCTGATCGCAATATGCACGGTGCCACGGCGCGCACCATGATTTTCGACAATCCTTGCGTTATTGGTGCCGACGGCGAGACTCGAACTCGCACAGCTTTCGCCACTACCCCCTCAAGATAGCGTGTCTACCAATTTCACCACGTCGGCGGTGTCTGCCTGAAGCCCGGACCGCATGAGGTGTGGCGCTCCGAACAGCCAGTAATTCTACGGGCAAATACTCAGGGTTTCGGCGCTGCGGCAGTGGAGGCGGCGCTGGTCGGCGCGGCTGCTGTAGTTGCGGCGGACGCGGCCACCGGCGCAGTGGGGATTTGGCCGATCGCAGGCACCGATGCCGCGGCCGGCGCGCTGGCCGCAGCGGGCCGGTCGAACACACTGCCGCCGCTCGAGCTGCGCGATGCGTTGCCGAGGTTGCCGAAGTAGGCCAGCGCCAGCGTGCAGACGAAGAAGACGCCGGCACAGACCGCCGTCGAGCGCGACAGGAAGTTGGCGCTGCCGGTGGCGCCGAACAAGCTGCCCGAGGCGCCGCTGCCGAACGAGGCGCCCATGTCGGCACCCTTGCCATGTTGCACCAGCACCAGGCCGATCATCACCGCGGCGGTGATGAGCTGCACGGCCAACACGAGGTTCATCCAGATTTGCATGATGCTTTTGTTGTCGAAGGAAGGGGGTCAGTGGGCGGCGCGACAGATGGCAATGAAATCGGCCGCCTTCAAGGAGGCGCCACCGATCAGGCCACCATCGATGTCGGGCTGCGCGAACAGCGTGGCGGCGTTGTCGGCCTTGACGCTGCCGCCGTAGAGGATCTTCATGTCGTCGGCTCGCGCCGTGGCCGCGCGCAGTTGCGCGCGCAGCAGCGCATGCACGGCCTGCGCTTGCTCGGGTGTGGCGGTGCGGCCGGTGCCGATGGCCCACACCGGCTCGTAGGCCACGACCATTTCACCGGCGCAATGCGCCAGGGTGTGGATCGCCGCCGAGAGCTGGCGCTTGACGACGGCTTCGGTTTCGCCGGCCTCGCGCTGGGCCAGGATTTCACCGACGCAGACGATCGGCGTCACACCGCGGGCCAACGCGGCCTTGGCCTTGTCTGCCACCAGTTGATCGGCCTCGGCGTGGTAGCCGCGGCGCTCGGAGTGGCCGACGATGGCGTAGCGGCAGCCGAAATCGGCCAGCATCGCGGCCGAGACTTCGCCGGTGTAGGCGCCCTGCTCATGCGCCGAGCAGTCCTGCGCACCCCAGCGGATGTCGTGCGTGGCCAGGGCCACAGCGGTTTCGGACAGGTACGGAAACGGCACACACACCGCCACGTCGGCGATGAACGGCCGCGCGGCCACGCTCGCTGCCAGCAACTCGGCATTCGCCGAATGGCTGCCGTGCATCTTCCAGTTGCCGACGATGAGTTTCTTGCGCATGGTGCTCAGCTTCGCCAATCGAGAACGATCTTGCCGACGTGGGTGCTCGACTCCATCAGCGCATGCGCGGCGGCGGCTTGCGCGGCGGGGAACACCTGGTGGATCACGGGCTTGATGCGGCCGGCTTCGATCAGCGGCCAGACGCGCTCACGCAATGCCTTGGCCAGCACGCCCTTGTAGGCCACGCTGCGTGGCCGCAACGTCGAGCCGACGATGGACAGGCGCTTTCTCAGCACCGCACCGACATCGAGCGCACTCTTGGTGCCGCCCTGCACGGCGATGATGGCGATGCGGCCATCGGCGGCCAGGCATTCGACTTCGCGCGCCACGTAGTCGCCGGCCACCATGTCGAGCACCACATCGACGCCGCGTTTTTCGGTGATGCGCAGCACTTCGGCAACGAAGTCCTGCGTGCGGTAGTTGATGGCGTGGTCGGCGCCGAGGGCCATGCAGGCCGCGCACTTGTCGTCGCTGCCCGCCGTGACGATGACCTGGGCGCCGAAGGCCTTCGCGAGCTGGATCGCGGTGACGCCAATGCCGCTCGACCCGCCTTGAATCAGCAGCCACTCGCCGGCTTGCAGGCCGGCAATGTGGAAGGCGTTCTGCCAGACGGTGAAGAATGTTTCGGGCAGGCTGGCGGCTTCGATGTCCGACAGGCCGCGCGGCACCGGCAGCGTCTGCGCGATCGGCGCCACGCACAACTCGGCATAGCCGCCGCCAGCCACCAGGGCGCAGACGCGGTCGCCCAGGGCCAGTCCGGCCGCGGCCAACTCGGCGGCATCACCGCCGGCCACACTGCCGGCAATCTCGAGCCCGGGCAGATCGGACGCGCCGGGCGGCATTGGGTACAGGCCCTTGCGTTGCAGCACATCAGGCCGGTTGATGCCCGAAGCGGCGACGCGGATCAGCACCTCGCCCGGCCCGGCAACCGGGTCGGGGCGGGTGGTCTCGCACAGCACCTCGGGGGCGCCGAACTGCTTGATCTCGATCGCGCGCATCAGGCCGTCGCGGGCTTACTCGGGTTGGCGGTCGCCACCGTCGTTGGTCGGCGTCGGTGCGGCCGAGTCTGCAGCCGGCGCGTCGCCGCGCGGCTCGCGATGCTCACGCGGCTCACGCTCGCGGCGCGGGCCGCGGTCGTCACGCCGCGGGCGGTCGCCGAAATCGCGGCGCGGACGCTCTTCCTCGACAAAGCCTTCGGGCTTGTCGAGCAGCGCCTTCAGCGACAGCTTGATGCGGCCCTTCTCGTCCGTCTCGAGCACCTTGACCTTGACGATCTGGCCTTCCTTCAAGAAGTCCTCGACGCGCTCGACGCGCTGGTGCGCGATCTGGCTGATGTGCAGCAGGCCGTCCTTGCCCGGCAGAATGTTGATCAGGGCGCCGAAATCGAGGATCTTGGTGACCGCGCCTTCGTAGACCTTGCCGACTTCGGCTTCGGCGGTGATTTCGGTGATGCGTTGCTTGGCGTACTCGGCCTTGGAGGCTTCGGTCGATGCGATCGTGATCGTGCCGTCTTCGCCGATGTCGATGACGCAGCCGGTTTCCTCGGTCAGCGCGCGGATGACGGCGCCGCCCTTGCCGATCACGTCGCGGATCTTTTCCGGGTTGATTTTCATCGTGTACAGACGCGGCGCGAACTGCGATACCTCCGTCTTGGCACCGCCCACCGCTTCCTGCATCTTGGCCAGGATGTGCAGGCGCGCTTCCTTGGCCTGCGCCAAAGCGACCTGCATGATTTCCTTGGTGATGCCCTGGATCTTGATGTCCATCTGTAGCGCGGTCACACCGGCCGTCGTACCCGCGACCTTGAAGTCCATGTCGCCGAGGTGATCTTCATCACCGAGGATGTCGGTCAGCACCGCGAAGCGGTTGCCGTCCTTGATCAGGCCCATCGCGATCCCCGCCACATGGGCCTTCATCGGCACCCCGGCGTCCATCATCGCCAGGCAGC
>JANOKY010000282.1:0-1628 GCA_031419635.1 Burkholderiales bacterium
CGACCACGGGCTGTTGATGCCGTGGCGCTTCATTCTGGTACCTGCAACGCAGCGGCAACACCTCGCCGAAGTTTTCGCACTGGCCTTGATCGATCGGGACCCCGGCGCCACGCTGGAGCAGATCGAGTCGGCGCGCGAGAAGGCGCACCGTGCCCCACTGCTTCTGGTCGCGATCGCCTGCCTCGGGCCGCGTGAGCCGAACACGCCGCCACTGGAGCGCATGGTGTCGATGGGCGCGGCCATCCAGAACCTGCTGCTGGGCGCCCACGCGATGGGCTTTGGTGCGGGCCTGACCAGTGGCCAGGCGATGGCTTCAAGTCGACTTCACGATCTGTGCGGACTCGCGGAAGGCAAGGCAGCTGTTTGCTGCGTCAACATCGGGACCGTGACCAAGCGAAAGAGCGCCGCTCGCGTGCGACCTCTGCCCGCCGCGTTCTTGACTGAGCTATCGGTCGGAACAGTTGTCGGAAGCCTGCAGTAGAGCCGGCACCACCCCGTCAATGATCGATGGCGCGACCGCTTGGCGACGGTTGTCAGCGAACCGCCAGCAGCTTGGACCTGCTGGATACGCTGCGTCGAGTAGGTGCATGCAGCGTCTATGCATTGGCCAAGGCGGCCGAGCGGAACGACTCCAACGTACACACCGAAGTGTCACGCCTGGAAGAGCTGGGGTTGATCGACAGGAACGAGGAGAACACGATCTTCGTTCCCTGCGAAACTGTGGAAATCCTGTTGCCACTCGCGCAGGTCGCGTGACACGAGAGATCGACAATGACCTTGGCCCTGCTCGACCGCATCGCCTGGCACAGCCTCACCGGGGCGCAGGCGCACCTCTCGATGGGCACCGCCACGGCGCGACGCTACGCGCCCGGCTTCTCGCCGATCATCGACTTCGCCGACCCCGAGCGCCCGGACTTCGCGGCGCTGGCGCCGTACTGCGAAGCCGGCGAGCATTTCCATTGCAGCGGCTGGTCGGGGCTGGCGCCGCCGGGCTGGCAGGTCGAGGCCGAGGCCCGATTGGTCAAGATGGTCTGGGAGGCGCCGCCGCCAGCCGTTGACGCGGGCTTTGCCGCGGTGCGGCTCGGCACTGAGCATGTGCCGCAGATGCTCGACCTTGTAGCGTTGACCCAACCCGGTCCGTTCGGCCCGCGCACCATCGAGCTCGGCGACTACTTCGGCTGCTTCGACGGTCCGCGCCTGGTGGCGATGGCCGGCGAGCGCATGCACGCGGGCACGCTCCGTGAAGTCAGCGGCGTCTGCACCCACCCCGACGCTCAAGGCCGCGGCCTGGCGCGGCGCTTGATGCACCTGCTGCTGCACCGCGAGTTGCAGCGCGGCGAAACGCCCTTCCTGCATGTGATGCGCGACAACCACCTGGCCCACGATCTGTACGAGCGCATGGGCTTTCGCGATCGGCAGGAAGGGGTCGTGCGCGTGCTGACGCGCAGGCCATGAGCGCGGAGTTCGTGCTCTGGCTCGGCGTGGCCATCTTCGCGGTTGCGGTGCTGTATTCATCGGTCGGCCACGCCGGGGCCTCGGGCTACATCGCGGTGATGTCGCTGGCCAGCCTGGCGCCCGAAGTCATCAAGCCGACCGCCCTGTGCCTGAACATCCTGGTGGCCGGCATC
>JANOKY010000283.1:0-3057 GCA_031419635.1 Burkholderiales bacterium
CGGTGGCGCGCAGAAGAACATCGGTCCCGCCGGCCTGACGATCGTGATCGTGCGCGACGATCTGATCGGCCACGCGCTGCCGATCACGCCCTCGGCCTTCGACTACAAGACCGTGGCCGACAACGACTCGATGTACAACACCCCGCCGACCTACGCGATCTACATCGCCGGCCTGGTGTTCCGCTGGCTCAAGGCCGAAGGCGGCCTCGCGGCCATGGCCGAGCGCAACCGCGCCAAGGCGGCCCTGCTCTACGATCACCTCGATGCCAGCGCGTTCTTCAAGAGCCCCGTGCAGCCCGACTGCCGCTCGCTCATGAACGTGCCGTTCAAGCTGCGCGATGAAGCCCTCGACGCCGCCTTCCTCAAAGGCGCCGACGAACGCGGGCTGTTGCAGTTGAAGGGCCACCGCTCGGTCGGCGGCATGCGCGCGTCGATCTACAACGCGATGCCGATCGACGGCGTTCGCGCGCTGGTGGCCTACATGAAGGAATTCGAGGCCGCCCATGGTTGAAAAACCGGCTGAGCACAAGTTCAATGTGCTGGTGCTGAACGCGATTTCGCCGAATGGGCTGAAGCAACTGCCCAGCGAGCGCTACCACGCCGCCAAGGACGTCAAGGCGCCTGACGCGGTGCTGGTGCGCTCGGCCGACATGCACAGCATGGAGATCCCGGCCAGCGTGCGGGCGATTGCCCGCGCCGGCGCCGGCACCAACAACATCCCGGTGGCGGCCATGAGCGCGCGCGGGGTGCCGGTGTTCAACGCCCCGGGGGCGAACGCCAATGCGGTGAAAGAGCTGGTGCTGGCCGGCATGCTGATGGCCGCACGCAACCTGCCCGGCGCGCTGCGCTTCGTCGCCGCGCTCGACCCAACCGACAGCGAGATCGAGCACAAGGTCGAAGACGGCAAAAAGAACTTCGCCGGCTTCGAGCTGATCGGCCACACCCTGGGCATCGTCGGCCTGGGCAAGATCGGCTGCCTGGTGGCCGACGCGGCCATCAAGCTGGGCATGAACGTGCTCGGCTACGACCCCGACATCACCGTCGATGCGGCCTGGAGCCTACCGGCGCAGGTCAAGCGCGCCAGCAGCGTGGCCGAGGTCTTGAAGCATGCCAATTTCGTCTCGCTGCATGTGCCGCTGGTGGCCGCGACCAAGCACCTGGTCAACGCCGACAACCTCGGTTCGATGAAGTCCGGCGCGGTGCTGCTGAACTTCTCGCGCGAAGGCGTGGTCGACGACGCCGCGGTGCTGGCCAGCCTGGACAAGAAGCACCTGGGCATGTACGTCTGCGACTTCCCCAACGCCGCGCTGCACGGCCACGCCCGCGTGCTGGCGCTGCCGCACCTGGGCGCGTCGACGCGCGAGGCCGAAGAGAACTGCGCCGTGATGGTGGCCATGCAACTGCGCGACTTCATGGAGCACGGCAACATCGCCAATGCCGTGAACTTCCCGGCCGTGAACATGGCACGCGAGTCGAACTACCGGGTGGCCATCGCCAATGCCAACGTGCCCAACATGCTGGGCCAGATTTCGACCACGATGGCCCACGCCGGCCTGAACATCCACAACATGGTCAACAAGAGCCGCGGCGAGATGGCCTACACCCTGGTCGACGTCGAGAGCCCGGTGCAGGACGACGTGCTGGCGCGGCTGGCAGCGATCGAAGGGGTGCTGTCGGTGCGCTATTTGCCACTGGCGTAGGCCGAGAAAAGTATGTACCATTGAAGCATACTCTGAGGAGTTCGCGATGGAAGCCACCGTGGCCGAACGCGGCCAGATCACCCTGCCCAAGGCCGTGCGCGATGCTCTGGGCCTGACCAAGGGCACCAAGCTGAAGGTCGAGATCGACGGCAGCCGCATCATCATGCGCAAGGACGTCAATGACGCCATCTCGCGCTTGCGCGGGCGCTTCAAGCTCGACGGATTTGCCAACACCGATGAGGCAATGCGTGCCATTCGCGGCCACGCGCCTGGCGACCCCTACCTGCCGCCCGAGGATGAAAAGGCTTGATCGCAGCCGACTCCTCCGTGCTGATCGACCTGATCGGCGGCGGCGACGGCGACGAATCGTCGGCCGCCGCATCGGCCGTGCGGCAGGCGCTGCATGTCGGCCCGGTCGTGCTGTGCGAGGTGGCACTGGCCGAACTGTGCACCTCGCTGAAGGGCGGCTCGGAGGTACTTCAGCATCTGGAGGATGCCGGTATCGTGTACAGCGCAATGGAACCCAAAGCCGCACTGCGCGCCGGAGAAATGCAACGCCGCTACCGCCAACGCGGCGGCAACCGCAGCCGCACGGTGGCTGACTTCTTGATCGGCGCCCACGCCATGATGCAGTGCGACGCCCTGATCACGCGCGACGACGGCTTCTACCGCGACTACTTCAAAGGCCTCAAGGTCATCGTGCCGAAGGCCTCCTGATTGCCCCCCATTCCCACGCACAAGGTCGAACCAACATGACACACGCTTTCGCCTCCACCCGCAAGAACCTCGGCAAGAAGGGCACGTATTTCTCGCTGCCCGAACTGGCCAAGCAGTTCCCCAACGTCAACCGCCTGCCGATCTCGATGCGCATCGTGCTCGAGAGCGTGCTGCGCAATTGCGATGGCCAGAAAGTCACGGCCGAGCATGTCAAGCAGGTCGCCAACTGGAAAGCGCAGGCCGAGCGCAGCGACGAGATTCCGTTCGTCGTCGCCCGCGTGGTGCTGCAGGACTTCACCGGCGTGCCGCTGCTGGCTGACCTGGCGGCGATGCGCAACGTGGCCAAGAGCCTGGGCAAGGATCCGAAGACGATCGAGCCGCTGGTGCCGGTGGACCTGGTGGTCGACCACAGCGTGATGATCGACCACTACGGCAGCAAGCAGGCGCTGGACCTGAACATGAAGCTCGAGTTCAAGCGCAACCAGGAGCGCTACGAGTTCATGAAATGGGGCATGCAGGCCTTCGACACCTTCGGCGTCGTGCCCCCGGGCTTCGGCATCGTCCACCAGGTCAACCTCGAGTACCTGGCGCGCGGCGTGCACCAGGGCAAGGATGGCACCTACTACCCGGACAGCCTGGT
>JANOKY010000284.1:0-2651 GCA_031419635.1 Burkholderiales bacterium
GGCAGCCAGGCGTCGACCTGTTCCTGCGTAGGCAGGTCCACGCGTTCGTAGGCGTGGGTCAGGATGAAGCCGTCCATGCACACCATGACCGGCAGCGACAGCTCCTCGCCGAGCCGGAAGGCCTGGATGTGCAGGTCCAGCGCTTCCTGGTTGCTCTCGGCAAAGAGCTGGATCCAGCCGCAGTCGCGCTGGCTCATCGAATCGCTGTGGTCGTTCCAGATGTTGATTGGCGCGCCGATCGCGCGGTTGGCCACCGTCATCACGATCGGCAAGCCCAGGCCCGAGGCGTTGTAGACCGCCTCGGCCATGAACAGCAGGCCCTGGCTGGCGGTGGCGGTGTAGCTGCGCGCGCCGGCCGCCGAGGCACCGATGGCCACGCTCATCGCCGCGAATTCGCTCTCCACGTTGATGAACTCACAGGGGCTCAGGGCGCCGCTCTTGACCAGTTGGCCCAGGCCTTCGACGATGTGCGTTTGCGGCGAGATCGGGTAGGCGCAGATGACTTCGGGCCGGCACAGCGCCACCGCCTCGGCCACCGCTTGCGAGCCTTCAATCTGCTTGAGCATCGGCCAGCTCCTGCATCTCGCGGGTGACGAAATCGAAGGCTTCGGTGGCGCCGGCAATGTTGCCGGCGGCGACCTGGCCGCCGAAGGTGTCGCGGATGGCGTGGGCCACCGCGTCGAGTGTGATCAGGCCCGACAGGGCCGCGAAGCCACCCAGCAGCACGGCGCCCGGCAGCGGCCGGCCGAGGTGCTTGAGCGCGATTTCGGTGGCCGGCACGGTGATCAGGCGTTCGCGGCGAAAGCGCTGTTCGATCTCGGTCAGGCCCAACTCGTGGAAGCTGCGCTTGCTGTTGATCAGCACATAGCCATCGCGGTGCAGGCCCTGGAAGACATCGACCTGGTGCAGCAGGGTGGGGTCCTGCACGATCAGCACATCGGGCGCCAGGATCGGCTCGCGCAGGCGGATCTCGCTGTCGTCGATGCGGCAGAACGCCACCACCGGCGCGCCGGTGCGCTCGGAGCCGAAGCTGGGAAAGGCCTGGGCGTGGCGGTCCTGCGCGAAGGCAGCGATCGACAGCAGTTCGGCGGCCGTGACCACACCCTGGCCGCCGCGGCCGTGAATCCGGATTTGCAGCATCGATGCCGCTCCTGCGTCAGTCTGCGAGGCGTACATGGTCGAGCGCGGCGACGTGGCGCGACTTGCGCCATGTCAAGGGCGGTGACAAGCTCGCACGGCGCGCCTGAGCGGATGGGCGGCGGGGGCGCCCGTGACGGGCTCTGCCGGCGCCCGGCACAATCGGCTCGGTTCGGCGTTCCTGCGGAGGCTCTATGCGGATGATTTTCGGCGTGATGTCCCTGCTGCTCGTGCTGGCGATTGTCGGCACGCTGGGCAAGAAGCAATTGCAGGCACTGGGCCAGATCGGCACCACGACCACGCGCGCACCCACCGATGCCGAGGGCAAGGCCGTCACCGACGCGGTGATGGGCCGGGCCCGCAGTGGTGCGGCCACCGTGTCGGTGCCCGGCGCGATGGGCGGTATGGCCGACGCATCGCCGGCCATCGTCGAAGGCACGGTGGCGATTCAGGCGCAAACGATCCAGAACAACGTGCGCAATGCTACCAATGCCGCGCTGCAAAAGGGCGTCGATCGCAACAGTGGCGCACAGCCGTGATCGAACACGGCGCTTCGCCCACGCTGGCCCAGGACGAGTACGCCATGCGCCTGGCGCTGGACCAGGCGCTCAACGCGCAACTGGCCGGCGAGGTGCCCGTCGGTGCCGTGATCATGCGCAATGTCGATGGCGTGCCGCAGGTGCTGGCGACAGGCTACAACCGCCCGGTCACCACCCACGACCCGACTGCGCATGCCGAGATCGTGGCCCTGCGCCATGCCGCACAACTGCTCGAGAATTACCGCCTGCCAGGCTGCACCCTGTACGTGACCCTGGAGCCCTGCGCGATGTGCGCGATGGCCTTGATGCACGCGCGGCTGGACCGCGTGGTCTTCGCCGCTGCCGACCCGAAGACTGGCGCCGCGGGCTCGGTGGTCGATCTGTTTGCGCTGCCCCAGCTCAACCACCAGACGGCGCTTCAGGGCGGCCTGATGGCCGAGCCCGCGGGGCAATTGCTGCGCGAATTCTTTGCCGATCGGCGCGCGGCGCAGCGGGCGATGCGGGAACCGCGCGAGGCCCCGCCTGAGGCCTTGCCAGTGCCCGAAGTGATCGAGTCCGATTTCGGGGCCCTGGGTTGAGCGAGCCGCGTTTGGAGCTGGTGCTGCTGTCGCCAGCCGGCGTGATCGCCGAGCCCGCGGCGGTGCGCCGCGCTGCCAAACGGCTGGCGGCAAATGGCTTCGCGGTGCAGATCGACCCGGCCGCCTTGGCCCGCCACCAGCGCTTTGCCGGCGACGATGAGACCCGCCTGGCCGCCTTGCACCGCGTGGCCCTGGCCGCGCCGTCGGTGGCGATGGCCACGCGCGGCGGCTACGGGCTGACGCGCTTGCTCGATCGCATCGACTGGCCCCTGCTGGCCAAGAGTGTCGAGCGCGGCACGCGCTGGGTCGGACACAGCGATATGACTTCGTTGCAGCTCGGTTTGCTGGCGCATGGCGGCGCGCGCCATCGGCCGATCACCTGGGCCGGCCCGCTGGC
>JANOKY010000285.1:0-6441 GCA_031419635.1 Burkholderiales bacterium
GCCGGGCGCAAGGCCTCGACCCGCGCGCCTTGGGTGGGCGGGCAGCAGATTCGCGCAGGCGAGCCCGGCGCCTGGCAGGCGGTGGCACCGTCGGCGGTGCCGCATTCGCCCACGGAAGACGCACCGACGGCGCTCGACCGCGATGGTTTGAAGCGCGTGCGCGCCGAGTTTGCCGCGGCGGCGTTGCGCGCTTCGCGGCTGGGCCTGGACGGCGTGGAAATTCACGCCGCGCACGGCTACCTGCTGCACCAGTTCCTCTCGCCGATCGCCAACCAGCGCGACGACGAATACGGCGGCAGCCTGGCCAACCGCATGCGTTTTCCGCTCGAGGTGTTCGAGGCCGTGCGCGAGGCCTTCACGCCGAGCCTGCCGGTGTGGGCGCGCATCTCGGCCACCGATTGGGTGCCCGGCGGCTGGGACATCGAAGGCACCCTGGCCTTGTCTCACGCGCTGAAGGCGCGCGGCTGCGCGGCAATCCATGTGTCCAGCGGCGGGGTGTCGGCGCAGCAGGCCATCAAGCTCGGCCCGGGCTACCAGGTGCCGTTTGCGCACCGGGTCAAAGACGAGGTCGGACTGCCGACGATTGCGGTCGGCCTGATCACCGAGCCCGAGCAGGCCGAGGCCATCATCGCCTCCGGCGAGGCCGACGCGATTGCGCTGGCTCGGGCGATGCTCTATGACCCGCGCTGGCCCTGGCACGCCGCGGCTAGGCTCGGTGCGCAGGTGGCGGCGCCGCCGCAATACTGGCGCTCGCAGCCGCGCGAGTTCAAAGACCTGTTCAAAGGGGCGACGTTCGGCGCGCGTTGAGGCGCGCGCTCGATAAGATCGGCCATCGCTCGGCCACGAAAGCCCCCATGGACCTCGAACTCAAAGGCAAGCGCGCCTTGGTCACCGGCGGCAGCCGCGGTATCGGCAAGGCCATCGCCCGCGTGCTGGCGCAGGAAGGCGCCGACGTGGCCTTGTTGGCGCGCAACGCACCGACGCTTGCCGCCGCCGCCGCGGAGCTGGCGGCCGAATCGGGTGGCAAGGTGGTGGGCATCAGCGCCGACACCACCAACGACCGGCAGGTGCGCGTGGCCGTGGCCGAGGCGGCGCGGCAGCTCGGCGGGCCGATCGAGATCCTGGTCAATGCCGCGGCCGAGCCGGCGGGGTTTGCCGCGCCGCCCAGGCTGGGCGAGATCACGGCCGACTTCTTCCACGCCGAGATGGACACCAAGGTGATGGGCTACATCAGGTGCGCGCGCGAGGTGGCGCCCGGCATGCAGGCGCTGGGCTGGGGCCGCATCGTCAACATCAGCGGGCTGGCGGCGCGGCAGACCGGCAATGCGGTGGGCAGCATGCGCAACATCGCGGTGGCGGCGCTGACCAAGAACCTGGCCGACGAGCTCGGGCCGCAAGGCATCAATGTCACGGTCGTGCACCCGGGCCTGACGCGCACCGAGCGCACCGCGCCGCTGGTGGCGGCACGCGCGGCGGCACAGGGCTTGTCGCTGCAAGACGTGGAAGCGCAGATGGCGGCGGGCAACTCGATCGAGCGCATCGTCGAGGCGAATGAGGTGGCCGACGTGGTGGCCTTCCTGTGTTCGCCCAAGTCGCGGGCCATCAATGGCGATGCGATCGCGGTCGGTGGCGGCGCGCCGCGCACGATCCACTACTAGCGCGGGCCTGGTGACGGTGGCCGACAATCGGCGCCATGGCCAAAACCGTTCCACCCCTCACTGCCGCGCAGATCGCGCGCGCCATCGAGGTCGCCTGGGACGACAAGCCGCCGTTCAACCGGGTGTTGCGCGAATGCGGCCTATCGCACGGGCAGGTGGTGCAACTGCTCAAGCGCGAGCTCACGCCCAATGCGTTCAAGGTCTGGAACGCGCGCATCCGCACCGCGCCGGGCCAGCCGGCGGCGGCGCAGCGGCGCGTACCGCCGCGCGGTTGAGGCCGCGACCGCGCTACTTGACCAGCATCACCCGCATGCCCAGCGCCTTGCCGCCCGCGCGGTCGAGCACCTGCACCGTGGCCTGGCGCGGCTTGAAGCCTTCGGGCAGCGGCAGGCTGCCGCGCAGGATCTGGTGGCTGCCGATCGAGACCTCGACCGGTTTCAAGCTGACGCTGGTCTCGGTGCCGCGCGCCGAGGCGCCAGCCACGCTGAGCTGCATCACGCCGGCCAGCGGCGTGACGGCATCGCGCTCGCGGGTGAGCACCACGTCGTAGGCCAGCGCGCCACCCTGGGCGCTGAAGCGTGCGCCGCGCACTTCGACGCTGCCGCCGCGCGGGTCGGGCGGCAGCGCGGCGATCACGGCAGCCAGATCGTCGCGCGCGCGCTGCGCTGCGGCGCGCGGTGCGGCGAGTTCGACGTCCTGGCGCTACTTCTCGGCCAGTGTGGTTTGCAGCCGCTGGGTGGCGTCGGCCAGCTCGCGTTGCAGGCGCAGCCGCTCGGCGTCGGCCTGCTCGAAGGCGCTGCGCAACTGGGCGCCTTCGGCGGCCGACAGCCGCGGCGGCAGGTAGCGTTGCTGTACCAGCATCACGCCGGCAACGCCGATGACCACGCCGGCCAGCAGCAAGACCAGCCAGCGCGGCAGGCGCCAGCCTCTACGTCGGCGGCCATAGGGCTCGAAGGCGACGGGTTTGAATTGTCCGAACATGCGTGGGTGTCAGGGGTGATGCGGTGAAGGCCCAAGGGTACAACCGCCCGGTTGACGCTTGGAAACACATTGGCCGACAGCCCGTCGCTGTGTGCGTCATGGCACAGACGCCGTCGCCGGCCTGCATAACATGAAATGGCGCCACTTCCACCACCTTCCACGACTGGAGAACGACCATGAACCCCACGCGCCGCATTGTCACGGCCCAACTCGTCGCCCTCGGTGCACTCGCCTTCGGCGGCGCAGCGTTAGCGGCACCCAAGGCAACCCATCGCGACGGCAAGAAGCTGCTCGGCGACAAGGTCAAGACCTATGGCAAGCACGTCATCGACAAGAAGGGGCCGCACACGGTGTCGGTCGAGGTTAAGGACGGCAAGGTCGCGGGCCTGCATGTCAAGCACAACAAGAAGGGTGAGCTGCCGGTCAAGAAGTACAAAACCAGCAAGAAAATGGCCCGGGCCGAGGGGATGCAGTACGCGGGCTACCAGTTGGCCCAGGCGCAGTCGCTCGGCACGGTGTACATCGGGTATGCCTACATCGACGACTACGGCGATGAAGAGATCTACTGGTTCCCGTACGAGATGATCTACGACGGCGACACTGGCGCGGTCGAGTACGTGCCGGTGTATTGAGTTGGCGCGCTGCGCCTGAGCGCCATCAGGCCAGCGCTTCGCGCACGAAGTCCAGCCGATCCTGGCCGAAGAACATCTGCGCGCCGACGAAGCAGGTCGGTGCGCCGAAGACGCCGCGGGCCACGGCTTCGTCGGTGGTGGCGATCAATTGCGCCTTGACCTCGGGGTCGTTCACCAGGGCCATGAATGCGTCAGCGGCAAGGCCGGCTTCGGCGAGCGTTGCCGCCAGCACATCGGCGTCGCCGAGGTTGCGGCCCTGCACCCACATCGCGTTGAACACCGCATCGGCGTAGCGTGTAAAGGCCTCGGGCTGGCGCAGTTGCAGGCCGGCGGCGCCGCGCATCAGCGTGAGGGTGTTGATCGGGAAGTGCGGGTTGAAGACGTACGGCACGCCGTAGCGCCGCGCCCACAGTGCGATGTCCTGCCCCATCCAGCGGCCCTTGGCCGGCACGCTGACCGGGCTGGCGTTGCCGGTGGCCTTGAACACGCCGCCCAGCAGCATCGGCCGGTGCACCAGTTGTGCGCCGGCCTCGCGCGCGATGCGCGGCAACTGGGTGTGCGCGAGATAAGCGGTGGGGCTGCCGAAGTCGAAGAAGAACTCGATCGTCTTGGGGTCGGTCATCTCGGGCCTTTCACCAGGTTTCCATCCAGGGGCGCAGATCCATCTCGTGCGTCCACGCGCTGCGCTGTTGGCGGTGCAATTGCCAGTAGTTCTCGGCGATGTGCTCGGGGTCGAGGATGCCGTCTTGCGCCTTGCGGGCATAGCGCTCGGGGAAATTCTCGGCGATGAAGCGGGTGTCGATGGCGCCGTCGATGACGACATGCGCCACGTGGATGCCCTGCGGCCCCAACTCCCGCGCCAGGCTCTGCGCCAGCGCGCGCAGCGCATGCTTGGCACCGGCGAAAGCCGCGAAGCCGGCCGAGCCACGCAGGCTGGCCGAGGCGCCGGTGAAGATGATCGTGCCGCGCCCGCGCGGCAGCATGGCCTTGGCCACCTCGCGCCCCATCAGGAAGCCGGCCAGCGCGCCCATCTCCCAGACCTTGCGGTAGACGCGCTCGGTGGTTTCGGCAACCGTGAAACGCACGTTGGCACCGATGTTGAAGACCGCGACTTCGATCGGTGCCACCTCGCGTTCGATCTCGGCCGCCAGCGCCGTGACGGCGGCCTCCTCGCGCGCGTCGGAGCCGAAGCCGCGGGCCTGGCCGCCTTCGGCGTGGATGCGCTCGACCAGCGTCCCCAACTTGTCGGCCTGGCGCCGCGTGACGCAGGCGATGAAACCTTCGCGGGCGAAGCGGCGGGCGATCGCGCCGCCGGTGGCGTCGCCTGCACCGACCACCAGAACCGCTTTGCCAGCCTCCATGCGCAGACCCTCCGAGCTGTCGTGACCACCATGCTAACCACACCGGCGCTACGGGTGTGCGCGAGCCGCCATTCGCGCCTATGCTTGCCCTCCGTTCGCAGACCGCCGACACAAGGAGCCGACGTCATGACCAAGTTCGCCAACATCCTGGGCACCATAGGCAACACGCCGGTGGTGAAGATCGGCAATCTCGCGCCGCCCGGCGTCGAGCTTTACGTGAAGATCGAGGCCTTCAACCCGCTCGGCTCGGTGAAGGACCGCCTGGCGCTGGGCGTGATCGAGGACGCCGAGCGCAGCGGTGCGCTCAAGCCGGGGCAGACGGTGATCGAGGCCACCAGCGGCAACACCGGCATCGGCCTGGCGATGGTCTGCGCGCAGAAGGGCTACCCGCTGGTCGTGACGATGGCCGAGACCTTCAGCGTCGAGCGCCGCAAGCTGATGCGCTTTCTGGGTGCCAAGGTGGTGCTGACGCCTGCCGCCGAGCGCGGCACGGGCATGGTCAAGAAGGCTTTCGAACTGGCCGCGGCGAACGGCTGGTTCCTGACGCGGCAGTTCGAGAACGAATCGAACCCCGACATGCACAGCCGCACCACGGCGCGCGAGATCATCAATGACTTCGCCGGCGAGCGGCTCGATTACTGGGTCACCGGCTTTGGCACCGGCGGCACGCTGAAGGGCGTGTCGCGCGTGCTGGCCAAGGAGCGGCCCGACTGCAAGATCGTGGTCTGCGAGCCGGCCGACGCGCCGATGCTCAGCGACGGCTCGCCGCAGGAGCGCAACCCCGACGGCTCGGCGGTGAAGAGCCACGCCGCCTGGAAGCCGCACCCGTTGCAGGGCTGGAGCCCCGACTTCGTGCCCCAACTGACGGCCGACGTGGTGGCGTCGGGCGTGATCGACCGCATCCTGAAGGTGACCGGCGCCGAGGCCATGAAGTGCAGCCGCGAGCTGGCACAGAAGGAGGGCATCTTCGTCGGCATCACCGCCGGCGGCACCTTCGCCGCTGCTCTGCAGGTGTGCCACGACGCACCGAAGGGCTCGGTGGTGCTGTGCATGCTGCCCGACACCGGCGAGCGCTACCTGAGCACGCCGCTGTTCGCCGATATCGCGGTCGACATGACCGAGGACGAGTTGCAGGTGATGCGCTCGACGCCTAACTTCCATCTACAGCCGAAAGTTTGAAACCATGCTCGTCAAGCAGATCTGGACCGGCAACGCCTACCGCAACTTCAACTACCTGATCGCCTGCGGCGAAACCGGCGAGGCGCTGGCCGTCGACCCGCTGGATCATGTCAAGTGTCTGCAAACAGCGAAGGACGAAGGCTGGACCATCACCCTGATCCTCAACACCCACGAGCACCACGACCACACCGGCGGCAACGAGGCCGTGGTGCGCGCCACCGGGGCCAAGATCCTGGCGCACCGCAACGCCGGCAGCAAGATCGCCGGTGTGTCGCGCGGCCTGGCCGCGGGTGATGTGATCAAGGTCGGCAAGACGGTGGAGCTGGAAGCGATGGACACGCCGGGGCACACGATGTGCCATGTCTGCCTGAAGTCGCACACCGAGCGGCCGGCGCTGTTCAGTGGCGACACCCTGTTCAATGCCGGCGCGGGCAACTGCCACAACGGCGGCGATTCGGGTGAGCTGTACAAGACCTTCTCGCAGCAGCTCGCCAAGCTGCCGCCGACGACCCGGGTCTACCCTGGCCACGACTACATCGAGAACAACCTGCGCTTCACGCTCGACCGCGAACCCGACAACCGCGAAGCGCAGCAACTGCTGGGCCGGATGGCGGGGCAGGACCCGAACGC
>JANOKY010000286.1:0-4440 GCA_031419635.1 Burkholderiales bacterium
GCACGTGGACTACTACCTCGATGAGTTTGTGTTCAGATTCAATCGACGTAGCTCCCGATCCCGAGGCATGCTGTTCTACCGCCTGATGCAGCAAGCCGCCGTCACAGCGCCGGTGACCTACTCTCATATCAGAGACAACGAACCAGGTCAGCACCGGCGCAGCCCGATCCCAGCGACTGCGGAGCTAAGTGGATAGCCCTTACAGATATCCAGTATCGTTGCGCCTGGATTTCGCCATGCACGTCGCCACCCTCTCCCGCCCCGATCCGTTCGCCACGCTCAACGACGAGCAGCGCGCGGCCGTTGAGCATGGGGTGGTCGATGCCGCTGCCGGGCCGCTGCTGGTGATCGCCGGCGCGGGCACCGGCAAGACGATGACGTTGGCCTCGCGCATGGCGCGGCTGGTGCTCGAAGGGGCCGACCCGCAGCGCATCCTGCTGCTGACCTTTTCGCGCCGCGCGGCGCAGGCAATGGAGCGCCGCTGCGGCCGCGTGCTGCATGCGGCCTTGGGGTTCGGCGCCACGCAGCGCGCGCCGGCGTTGCCGTGGGCGGGCACCTTCCACAGCATCGGGGCGCGGCTGCTGCGCGAACTCGCCGGGTCCATCGGCCTGTCGCCGCAGTTCACCATCCACGACCGCGGCGATGCCGAAGACCTGATGGGCCTGGTGCGCCAGGAACGGGGCCTGGCGGCCACGGCCAAGCGCTTCCCGATGAAGGGCACCTGCCTGGCGATCTACTCGCGGGTGGTCAACAGCCAGTGGCCGCTGGCCAGCGTGGTGCAGACCCTGTACCCCTGGTGCCTGGGCTGGGAAGAGGAGCTCACGCAACTGTTTCGCGCCTACGTGCAGGCCAAGCAGCAACAGCAGGCGCTCGATTACGACGACCTCTTGCTGTACTGGCAGCAACTGATGGCCGAGCCGGTATTGGCGGCGAACATGGGCGCACGCTTCGACCATGTGCTGGTCGATGAGTACCAGGACACCAACCGCCTGCAGGCCACGATCCTGAAGGCGCTCAAGCCCGATGGCCGCGGCCTGACCGTGGTCGGCGACGACGCGCAATCGATCTATGCCTTTCGTGCCGCCGAGGTGCGCAACATCCTCGATTTCCCGGCGCAGTTCGACCCGCCCGCGCGGGTGCTCACGCTGTCACGCAACTACCGCTCGACGCAGCCCATCCTCGATGCGTCGAACGCAGTCATCGCCCTGGCCGCCGAGCGATTCACGAAGAACCTGTGGAGCGACAAGCAGGGCGAGCGGCCCACTTTGGTGACGGTGCAAGACGAGATGGCGCAGGCGCAGTGGGTGGCCGATGCGGTGCTGCGCTACCGCGAAGGCGGCCTGACGTTGAAGCAGCAGGCGGTGCTGTTCCGCACCGGCCACCACAGCGCTGCGCTCGAGCTGGAACTCGCGCGGCGCAACATCCCGTTCGTCAAATTCGGCGGCCTCAAGTTCCTCGAATCCGCGCATGTGAAAGACCTGCTGTCGGTGCTGCGCTGGGTGCAGAACCCGCGCAGCCGGATGGCCGGTTTTCGGGTCGCACAATTGTTGGCGGGCATGGGGCCGGCCGCGGCCCGGCGCCTGCTCGGCGCGATGCAGGCGGCGAGCGACCCGGTGCAGGCGATGCGCGAGTTCAAAGCACCGACCGCTGCGGCGAGCGACTGGAGCGTGTGGCTGGCCGCGCACGACGCGCTGAGCCACGGCGCCTGGCCCGACGACATCGCCACCGCGGCGCGCTGGTACCAGCCGCACCTGGAGCGCCTGCATGAAGACGCCGCGATCCGCGCCGCCGACCTGGCGCAACTGGCGCGCATTGCGCAGGGCTGGTCGAGCCGCGAGCGCTTCCTGGCCGAGCTCACGCTCGACCCGCCCGAAGCCACCAGCGACGAATCGGGTGCGCCGCACCGTGATGACGACTACCTGATCCTGTCGACGATGCATTCGGCCAAGGGCCAGGAATGGTCGGCCGTGTTCGTGCTCAACGCCGTCGATGGCTGCATGCCCTCGGACATGGCCACCGGCAGCGCCGCCGAGATCGAAGAAGAGCGCCGCCTGCTGTACGTGGCGATGACCCGCGCCAAGCGCCACCTGGCACTGCTGGTGCCGCAGCGCTTCCATGTCACGCAGCAGGCCAAGTACGGCGACCGGCATTTGTACGGGTCGCTGACGCGCTTCATTCCACCGCCGGTGGCCGCGCTGTTCGCCGCCGAGGGATCCGATGCGGCCGAAGCCGATGCCGCGCCATTGCATGCACTGACACCGTGGTCGATGTCGCAGCGCGGGTGCGGGGCCTGTTTTGAAATGAGGCCGAAGATGCTGCCACGTTGCACGCTGTGCTTGTGTCTGCTGCTATGGGCAACGGCCGCCACTGCCGACACGATCACCGCAGCGCGCTACGACAAGCCGGTCGATCGCTACGGCCACTTCGCGCTGGGGCGCCCGCATGAATATGCCAGCGTCACTGCAAGCATGAGCAGCGGCCGGCAACTCACGCTGCAACTGCCCGACGATGAGGTATTCGAGGATCTGGCGCCGCGCCTGGTCACGCTCGCAGCCGGTGAGCCGCCCGAGTTGCTGGCCATCGTCAGCCGCGTTGGCGCCGGCTCACGGCTGGTGTTGATCGGCCTGGGCAGCGCGGGCTTGGCCATCAGCGCGCAGTCAAGCGCCATCGGCACTCCGAACCGCTGGCTCAACCCGGTGGCGACGGTCGACCTCGATGGCGACGGCCAGGCCGAGATCGCCGCGGTGATCACGCCGCACCTCGGCGGCCCGTTGAAGGTCTACCGGCGCCGCGGCGCCGCATTGGTCGAGGTGGCGACGCTGGCGGGCTTCTCCAACCATGTTTACGGCACGCCCGAGCTGGCGCTGTCGATGCCCCTGTCGATCGATGGCCGCATGCGCCTGCTGGTGCCGGATGCGCCGCGCCGGCACCTGCGCATTGTCACGCTGCACGGAGACCGCCTGGCCGAGAGTGGCCGCTGCGCGCTGGCGGCACCGATCGTCGGCCCAGTCAACGGGCTTTCTGCGAACGAGGTGTCAGTCGGCACGCTGGCCGGCCGACAAGTGCTGGCGCCGGGCGATTGCTTGAAGCCGTGAGGGGCGCCGCGGCGCTCACGGTTGCAGGTTCAGCACCACCTCGCCCGAGACCGGATCGCTGACACCCAGCCCCTGGCCGAGATCCTCCAGGTCAGCCCGGAAGGTGTCGAGCACGGCGATCATCTGCGGCCGTGCCGCAGCCAGGCTGGCCATCGAATCCCATTCGCCGACGATGCAGTAGGCCCGCTCGCCGGTCTTGACCAGGGCGCCGCGCAGCCAGCCCTTGAAGGCCGTGTCGGCGCGTCGATGGGCCTCGATGAAAGCTTGATCGTGGCCGGGTTTGACGCGCACGCGAACGATGTTGAACGCATTCATTGCAGCTCCTTGGAAGAGTGGCGACACCTGCCGCCACGCCTTGGTCGGCGGCGGCAAGGCAGGGCTTACGCCTCGCGAGGCGCGCAGTCAAGTGCCGGGCCGTGCGGACTTGAGCTGCGGCCGCCTTGCAGCAGTGCGCCGGCGCGCGATCAGTACCCGACGCCGACAACGGCATCCTGGTTCGGCGTGGTCACCCCGGGGTTGCCGCGGAAGTCGGTCCACACCGTGACCGCACGTCCCGCCCTGTTGACGGCCGTGCCGGTGTAGTCGCCGATGAACGAGCCCGCGAACAGGATGTAGGGGTTCGACGATTGCGCGCTGACCCGCGTTTCCGCGGCAAAGCCGTCGCCGGACGATCTGACAGCCCAGTCCAGGCACACCGGGGCGTCGCGGCGCGCCGGGTCGGTCGGCGACACCACCAGGCCCGACACCGTATCGAGCTCACTGATGCCGCAACGGCGGTCGGCCGCGGTCGGCGTTGGCGAGTAGGCGCGCGTGTAGTAGCCCACGACGATGCGGCCGGCATTGGCGCCCACCGAGGGGTAGACCTTGTCGGCCGCGCCCGAGGTGATCTTGCGCGGCGCCGACCAGTTCGTGCCGTTGCCCGAAGTCACCAGCTTGACCTGGTTCGACGTGGTGCCGGAGAAGCTCGTGCCGCCGCTGCCGCAGTTGCCCGCACCTTCGTTGTCGGCCCAGACGATGGCGATGGTGCCGGTGCCCGGGTCGATCGCCATCGACGGAAAGCTGTTGATGCGGAACTGCTCGAAGGACAGCGTTGAGCGGTTCTGCGCGCCGGGGCGCTGGATCGGGTAGCAATCGAGGTCGTCGAAGACGCGCGCGACTTCGGTGTTGGCGAAATTCTTGCCGCCGTCGACCGACCGCGCCACGATCAATGCGTCTTGCGCGTAGCCGCTGCCGGGCGTGGCGCCCTCGTAGGCCACCTACCGCGTGCCGTCGGGCGCCAAGCCGGCCAGCGAGCCCTGGTTGTACGGGTGCGGGGCGTCGGAGACCTCTTTCAACGACGACCATG
>JANOKY010000287.1:0-3080 GCA_031419635.1 Burkholderiales bacterium
CCCGGCTTCATCGCCAGGGCCGACAGGAACTGGCCCGCGGTCACCGGCCAAAGCAAGTTGCACGAGTAAGGCGAGCCGCGCAGCGCCGCGTCGGTGTCACACTGCCGCGATGCCACCACGCTTGCCCCTGCCCCGAAGCGCCGACCTGCGCGGCGCCGCGCGCCTGGCCACCGACGCCACCGCCGGCCTGGCCGATCTGGTCGAAGCGATGCACGAGCGCATCGCGCGCATCCCGGGCCTGGGCAGCCGGGCGTTCGACGGCCGCACCGGCGGCATCACCGGCCTGGTCTACAAGACCATCCGCGGCGTCACGCGCGTGGCCGGCGGCAGCATCGATGCGCTGCTCGGGCTGCTGGCGCCGGCGCTGAGCGCTGCCGATGACCAAGCCGCGCCGAGCCCCGAGCGTGAGGCGATCGTCGCGGCGCTCAACGGGGTGCTCGGCGATTACCTCGCGGCCACCGCCAATCCCCTGGCCACGCCGATGGCGTTTCGCCGCGACGGCAAGGCCTTGGCGCTGGAGCCGGCGGCGCTGGCCGCGCGCCTGCCCGAGGCCGGCCCGAAGGTCTTGCTGCTGCTGCACGGCCTGTGCATGAACGATCTGCAATGGCAGCGCGAGGGCCACGACCATGGCACTGCGCTGGCGCGCGAACTCGGCTACACCCCCGTCTATCTGCACTACAGCAGCGGCCTGCATGTCTCGATCAACGGCCATGCGCTGGCGCAGCAGATGGAACGCCTGGTCGAGGCCTGGCCGGTGCCGATCGAACGCCTGGTGCTGCTCGGCCACAGCATGGGCGGCCTGCTCGCGCGCAGCGCGCTGCACTACGGCGCGCAGGCGGGCCAGCGCTGGCCAGGCCGCGTCGATGACCTGGTGTGCCTGGGCACGCCGCACCACGGCGCGCCGCTCGAGCGCGCCGGCAACTGGGTCGACATCCTCCTCGGCGCCACACCCTACGCCGCGCCGTTCGCGCGCCTGGGCAAGCTGCGCAGCGCCGGCATCACCGACCTGCGCCACGGCAACCTGACCGACGAAGACTGGGTCGGCCGCGACCGCTTCGCGCGCCATGCCGACACGCGCCAACCGGTGCGTTTGCCGGAGGCGACGCGCTGCTACGCGGTGGCCGCCACCACCGGCCAGGAAAGTGGCGACCTCAAGGACCGCCTGCTGGGTGATGGCCTGGTGCCATTGGACAGCGCCCTGGGCCGGCACAAGATCGCCGCGCGCACGCTGGGCTTCCCCGAACACCGGCAGTGGATCGGCTACGGCATGAACCACCTCGAGCTGCTCAACCGCGCCGAGGTCCATGCCCAGTTGCGGCAATGGCTGCAATGAGCACGCCGATGCAGACCCTGCACACCGAACGCCTGACGATCCGGCCGTTCAGCGAAGGCGACGCCGCCTTCATTCTCGAACTCGTCAACGACGCCGACTGGCTGCGCTTCATCGGCGACACATGACCCCGACTCCCTGGAAAGGAGGCCCTGCGCAACCGAGCGAAAGCGGTTCGAGAGTTCCTGCTTCGACTGGAGATCAAGCCATGAGCAATGCGATGAACTATCGCGGCTACACCGCCAGCATGGCATTCGACACGGACGACAAGATCATCGTCGGCCGCGTCATGGCTATCGACGACATCATCACCTTCCATGCCGATTCAGTTGGCGAATTCGAAGCGAACTTTCATGCGGTGATCGACGACTACATCGCCGCGTGTGAGCAAACCGGGACGCACGGATCGCGTGAAGTGGGTGCTCGACGTGAGATGGGAGACCTGACCCGGCTCGCCGGCTCGTGCTCAAGTCATCGCAGGCGCGCGCTGCACACGCATCGGTGCGGCCTTGAACTTCTGCGCGGCCTGCCACATGTCGTAGGCGCTCTGCTCCGCCAGCCAGAGGCGGGCCTCGCCGCCGCGCGCAATGCCGAGCCAGGCTTCGATGCGCAGGGCCATCTCCGGCGAGATGGCGGCACGGCCATTGAGCACGCGCGACAGCGTCACGCGCGACACGCCCAGTTGCTCTGCGGCCTGCGTAACGGTCAGCCCCAGCGCCGGCAACACGTCGTCGCGCAGCGTCAGGCCGGGGTGCGGGGGGTTGAACATGCGTGCCATGGTTGAAGGTCCGGTTTCAGTGATAGTCGAGGTAGTTCACGAATACAGCGTCCGTGCCGTCGAGCGCAAAGGTCATGCGCCAGTTGCCGCTGACCGAAACGGAAAAATGCCCCTTGAGATCGCGGCCCCTCAGCGGATGCAGGCCCCAACCCGGCAGGTTCATGCCCTGTGCATTCGTCGCTTCGTTCAGGCGCCGGAGCATGGCGGCAAGCCGAGGTGCATGGGCGGCCTGAATACCGGCCAGGCTGCCCTTTTCGAAGAAGGCTTTCAGGCCCTTGTGCCGGAACGTCTTGATCACGCCCGGATTGTATCGCGTAACGCTACGCGGCGGGCATCCCGATGGTGTGCGATCGATGCAAGAAACAAGCGACAAGAGCATCGTCTGGCCGCGCAATGGATATCGACGACATCATCACCTTCCACGGCGATTCGGTTGGCGAGTGCCAGGTGAGCTTTCGTGCGGTCATCGACGACTGCATCGCCGCGTGTCAACAAACCGGCGCGGCGCCCGAAAGGCCGGCCAGCGGCAAGCTGATGCTGCGCGTCGCGCCGACCGTAAACGCCGCAGCCCTGAAGGCCGCCGCCCGCAGCGGCGTCAGCCTCAACAAGTGGGCCGAAAAGGCATTGAGTTTGGCGAGCAAGAAGGCCTCCGGCACGCGCGGATCACGGGCGGCGGCTTGATGAGAGATGGGAAACCTAGCCCGCGCTCTCAGGGCGGAGCGCCCGGTGAAATTTGCCGGTGAACGGAGGTCGGCAATGAACTTCATTCTTGCGTGCGAGCGGGAAGACGATGGGCGATGGCTCGCCGAGGTGCCGGAACTGCCCGGCGTGCTCGCGTATGGGCACTCGTCGGCTGAAGCGATGGCCCGCGCGGAAGTGCTGGCCCTTCGGGTGATCGCGGATCGCGTCGAACACGGCGAGGTCAAGGCGTTCGACATTCGCATCTCCCTTGCCGCAGTGGCATGAGCATCT
>JANOKY010000288.1:0-2388 GCA_031419635.1 Burkholderiales bacterium
GAGGCTGGCTGACCTGGGCACCCTCATCGAGCGCGAGAGGGAGGCCGATTCCACGGCGCGCATCAACGGCCAGCCGGCCATCAACTTCAACATCTTCAAGCAGCAGGACGCCAACATCGTGGCCACCGGCGACGCGGTGAAGAAGGCGCTCGACGAGATCAGGAAAACGCTGCCGCCGGATGTCGAGCTGACGACGATCTACGCATCGTCGGATTGGGTCAAAGGCTCGCTGGATGGCCTCAAGCACACCTTGATCGAAGGCGCGCTGCTGACGGTGGCGATCGTCTTCCTGTTCCTGCACTCCTGGCGCAGCACCATCATCACCGGGCTGACGCTGCCGATCGCGGTGATCTCGAGTTTCATCGCCGTCTACCTGTTCGGCTTCACGCTGAACTTCATGACCATGATGGCCCTGTCGCTGTGCATCGGCCTGTTGATCGACGACGCGATCGTCGTGCGCGAGAACATCGTGCGCCACATCCACATGGGCAAGGACCACCACCGCGCCGCCCGCGAGGGCACCGACGAGATCGGCCTGGCCGTCATGGCCACCACCTTCGCGCTGTGCGCCGTGTTCGTGCCGGTGGCCTTCATGGGCGGCATCGTCGGCAAGTTCTTCTACCCCTTCGGCATCACCGTGGTGGTGGCCGTGCTGGTGAGCCTGTTCGTCAGCTTCACGCTCGACCCGATGCTGTCGTCGGTATGGCATGACCCGCCGGCCGAGCGGATGAAGAAGCTGCCGCTGATCGGGGCGCTGGTTCGCGCCACCGACCGCGCGATGGACGCGCTGCACACGGTCTACGAACGGCTGATCCGCTGGGCCTTTTCACGGCCGCACCGCAATCGCTTGATCGTGCTTGGTGTCGGCCTGCTGAGTTTCATCGGCGCCCTGGCGCTGGCGCCCTTGGTCGGCAGCGAGTTCGTGCCGCAGACCGACCAGGGCTTCACGCAGTTGCAATTGCGCCTGCCGGTGGGCGCCAGCCTGGAACGCACCGATGCCAAGGTGCGGCAGATCGAAGAGATCGTGCTGGCGATGCCCGAGGTCAAGACGGTGTCGACCCAGATCGGCGGCAACGGCCAGCGCAACCAGGCTTCGCTGAACATCGCGCTGAAGGACCGGCAAGACCGTTCGCGCTCGCAAAAGCAGGTCGAAGACGCGATGCGCGAGCTGATCGCCAAGATCCCGGGCACCGATGCCTCGGTCGGCTTCGAGCGCCCGGTGTATGTGGCGATTCTCGGCAGCGACCCCGAGGGCCTGGCGCGCGAAGCCACCGCCTTCGCCGAGAAGGTGAAGAAGATCAAGGGCATCGTCGATGTCGAGCTCTCGGTCAAGCCGGGCCTGCCGGCTTACGCGGTGCGCCTCAAGCCCGACGCGGTGCGCGAGATCGGCCTGACCGCGCCGCAACTGGCCGCGAGCCTGCGCGCCTATGTCAATGGCGACACCGCCACCTACTGGACCACGCCCGACGGCAACCAGGTCGACGTGGTGCTGCGCCTGAACGAGACCCAGCGCGCACGCCTCGAGCAATTGCGCGGCCTGCCGGTGGCGTTTGCGAAGGACGGCACGCCGATCACGCTGGACAGCGTGGCCACGATCGAATCCGTGTTCAACCCCGAGATCATCCGGCGGCAGAACCTGCAGCGCCGCGAGGCGGTGTTCGCCGGCGTCAAGGACCGCAGCACCGGCGAGGTCGGCGACGACGTGCAAAAACTCATCAAGGAAACCGTGCTGCCGCCGGGCTACAGCTTTGATGTCGGCGGCCAGATGCAGCAGCAGGCCGAGGCCTTCAACGGCCTCTTGGCAGCGATGGCGCTGGCGGTGATCTTCATCTACATCGTGCTGGCCAGCCAGTTCGGCAGCTTCCTACAGCCGATCGCCATCATGGCCTCGCTGCCGCTGGCCTTGATCGGGGTGATGCTGGCGCTGCTGCTGTGGCGGTCGACGCTGAACGTGTTCTCGATGATCGGCCTGGTGATGCTGATGGGCCTGGTGACGAAGAACGCGATCCTGCTGGTGGACTTCGCCAACCAGGCGCGCAAGGCCGGCGCCACGGTGGCCGATGCGCTGCTGCAGGCCGGCCTGATCCGCATGCGGCCGATCATCATGACCACCGCGGCCATGGTCTTTGGCATGCTGCCGCTGGCGCTGGCGCTGAATGAAGGCGGCGAGTTCCAGGCCCCGATGGGCCGCGCCATCATCGGCGGCGTCATCACGTCGACCCTGCTCACCCTGGTGGTGGTGCCGGTGATCTGGAGCTACCTGGTGCGTGACCGCAAGCCGGCGCCGCAAGCCGCGCCGTCGATGCCCGGGCTGGCGGGCGCGATGGGCGCGCACATGCCCGCGTCGAAGGACTGATTTTCTCGGCCGGCGCCGTTCGCCCCAGCAGG
>JANOKY010000289.1:0-2971 GCA_031419635.1 Burkholderiales bacterium
CGCTGCATCAGGTGCAGCACATGGCGCCGTCCGCTCTTGGCCGGCACCACCGTGTCGACGGCATTGCCGTAGAGCACCGCGCCGGCCCGGTTGCCATGGCGCAGCACCAGGCTGGCCATCACCGCGACGAAGGCTTCTGAGACGCTGCGCTTTCTTTGCCGCGAACCGAAGTCCACCGAGGGGCTGAGGTCGAGCAGGAACCAGGCGCAGAGTTCGCGGTCTTCGGTGAACTGGCGCACATGCGGCACCTGCAGGCGCGCGGTGACGTTCCAGTCGATGTGGCGCACGTCGTCGTGGTGCTGGTATTCGCGCAGGTCGGCCAGGTCGATGCCGTGGCCGCGCAGCAGGGTGCGGTAGTCGCCCTGCAAGGCGCCGTCCAGGCGCTTGAGCACGGTCCATTCCAGGCGCTGCAAGAGTGCCTGGGCGCTGGGCACGGCCGCGGGCTCAGCCGTTGGCGCTGGCGCGTTCATCGTGAGCCAAGGGTTTGGCCGGCGCCGGCAGGGCCCTGACGATGCGCTCGACCAGCATGTCGGCCGTCATGCCGTCGGCCAGCGCTTCGTAGGTCAGCGAGATGCGGTGGCGCAGCACGTCGCCGGTGAGGTCGAGCAGGTCTTCGGGCAGCACATAGGCCCGCCCGCGCAGGAAGGCCAGTGCACGCGCGCCTTCGATCAGGCAGATGGTGGCGCGCGGGCTGGCGCCGAAGGCGACGTACTTGGCCAGGTCTTTCAAACCCGCCTTGGCCGGCTCGCGCGTGGCCGCCACCAGCTTCACCGCGTAGGTGATGAGCGAAGGGTCGACATACGCATTGCGGCATTCGCGCTGCAACTGCATCAACTGCTCCGGCGTGGCCACTGCGGCCACCTCGACAGCGGGGCCGGTGACGCGCTCGACGATGACGAACTCTTCGTCCTCGCTCGGATAGCCGACCAGCACCTTCATCATGAAGCGGTCGATCTGCGCCTCGGGCAGCGGGTAGGTGCCCTCGGTCTCGATCGGGTTTTGCGTGGCCATCACCAGGAAGGGCGCGGGCACAGGGTGGGTCTGCCCGGCGATCGTGACCTGGCGCTCCTGCATCACTTCGAGCAAGGCGCTCTGCACCTTGGCCGGCGCGCGGTTGATTTCGTCGGCCAGCAGCAGGTTGGTGAACACCGGGCCCAGCGAGGTGCCGAACTCGCCGCTCTTCTGGTTGTAGATGCGCGTGCCCACCAAGTCGGCCGGCACCAGGTCGGGCGTGAACTGGATGCGCTTGAACTGGCCCGACAGCGTGCGCGCCAGCGTCTTCACCGTCAGCGTCTTGGCCAGCCCCGGCACGCCTTCGACCAGCAGGTGGCCCTGCGCCAGCATGGCCACCAGCACGCGTTCGAGGAAACGGTCCTGGCCGACGACGACGCGCTTGACCTCGTAGAGCAGTTGCTCCATCAGGGTGGCAGAGGCTTCGGCGGAAATGCGTTCAGTCATGTCGATGAGTTCCGTTTTCAGAAAGGCGGCATGCCTGCCGCCTGGGCCGCATTCTCGATCGGCACCGCAAAACCGATGCCGACGAAGAAGCGCTCGGCGGTCGGGTTGTAGATCGCGGTCACGATGCCGACCACTTCGCCGTCGTCGGTGACCAGCGGGCCGCCCGAGTTGCCCGGGTTGGCGGCGGCGTCGAACTGGATCAGGTTGGTCAGGATGCGCTGGCCCTCGGGCGAGCGGAATTCGCGCTTCAGGCCCGAGACCACACCATGCGACACCGAGGGCCCGATGCCGAACGGAAAGCCGACGGCAGTGACGCGATCACCGGGCCGCAGGTCATGCGTGCTGCGCATCGTCGCGGGCTTCAGGTCGTCGGGGATCTTGCGCGCGCGCAGCACGGCCAGGTCATGTTCGGGGCGCAGCGCGATCACGTCGGCATCGACCTCCAGGCCGTCGGCAAAGATCACCTTGATGCGCCGCGCGCCAAAAACCACATGCAGGTTGGTCAGGATGGTGCCGTTGTCCTGGATCACCACGCCGGTGCCGATCCCTCGCTCTTCGCGTCCTTCACGATCGGTCTCGTCGCCGTCGCGCTCGACCTTGGGTTGGGCGCGCTTGGCGTCCTTGCCTTTCTTCGCGTCTTTGCCGTCCTTGCTGTCCTTGGCTGTCGTTTCGTTCGGGTCGGACAGGCCGATGACCTTGACCACCGAGCCGCGCACCGCCTCGAACGCTTTGGCCGCGGGCGCCGGCAGCGACTTGGTGTTGAGCGTGTGCAGCACCGCGCGGTCGATGTCGTCTTGCGTCAGCGCGCGCGCACCCGGCGGGCCGAAGCGCAACAGCAGCAGCGCGGCCAGGGCCGCACCGAGCAGCGCGGTCAAGGCGCTCAGCAGCCAGGGGTGACGCCACCAGGCCACGCTGCCTGCCGGGGCCGGCAAGCGGGTGGCCGACTCCGCGACGCCAGACACTACTGCACGCGCCGTAGGCTGCGGTGGGGGGCTTGATGCGCTGTACAGCGGGGGTCGCCTCATGAAACGCTCCGGCAAAGGCGGTCGGGCAGGGCAAAACAGTATCACGCGGCGGCCGTTTGTGCGCGCCATGGGATCATTGTTGCGATGCCCTGGATCGACAGCCACTGCCACCTCGACGCCCCCGAGTTCGACGCCGACCGCGACGCGGTGGTCGCCGCGGCCCGCACTGCCGGCGTGGCCATGCTGGTCTTGCCGGCGGTGACTGTCGCCGGCTTCGACGCCCTGATCGCGTTGGCCCACCGGCATGGCCTGGCCTACGCGCTGGGCATCCACCCGCTGTACGTCGACGCTGCCGGCGAGGCCGACCTCGAGCGCCTGGCCGATGCGCTGCAGCGCCACCGCTCCGACCCGCGCTTGGTGGCGGTGGGCGAGATCGGTTTGGACCACTTCGTGCCCGGCGGGGACCGCGCGCGCCAAGAGCACTTCTACGCCGCCCAGTTGAAGCTGGCGCAGGTACATCAGCTGCCTGTGATCCTGCATGTGCGCCG
>JANOKY010000290.1:0-4408 GCA_031419635.1 Burkholderiales bacterium
CGCGAACGCGCTGGCCATTGGCGAAGGCAGCCGGCAGGTCTGCAACCGCCACGCCGGCGAAGTTGATCACCGCGTCGCCGATCCGAAAGGTCTTGGCGACCAGGTCCAGCGCACTGACCAGGCCGCGCAGCCGGAACGCCGTGGCACCGCCTTCAGTCTCGATGCGGGTGGCCGCGTAGCGACCGGTGCTGGCGTCGAACTGGGCGTGGATCTCGAGCACCTGACCGACCGTGATGGCGCCAAAGCCGGCCAGGCCGTCCTCGAACACCGTCGTCGACTTGACCTCGACCGTCTGGTCGAGCACGCGCAGCGTTTGCGCCGAGGGGTCGATCGAAGCCACCGGGCCGACCATCTCGCTGCCGAAGCGAATCAGCGAGGCCGAGGCCTTGGCCGCGTTGTCGTCGATCGAGCCGGCCTGGATCTCGACCATCATGCCGAGCTTCAACTCGCGCGCCGCATGGGCCGCACCGTCTTCGTCTTCGACACGGGCCGCGCTGTCATCGAAGCGCACGCCGCCGACGATGACCGAGCCCAGGCCGCTGATCGGCCCGCTGGCAAAGCTGAGTGGCGCGGCGTTGCCGCCGCCAACGGGGCCGGCATCGCCGCCACCGCCGCAAGCTACCAGCAAGGCAGCCATCGAGGTGCCGGCCAGCAGCACGGCGCAAGCCTGGCGCCAGCGGCCTGCCAGGGGGGATCGGGTTGAGGTCTTCATGGGTTCTCTCCTTGGCGCCCGGGGGCGGGACGCATAGACGCAGCCGGGGTCGGGCTGTGGTGCCAGTATAAATGTGCAAATCTGCCATTTGCAAGTGATTTGAATCACGGTGGCCAGCCAAGTGGCAACCGGATGTCAGCAACATCGCCCGCAGAATCGGCGCATGCCCTCGCCGCCGCCCGGCCCCCGCCGCTGGATCGCCCACCTCGACATGGACGCCTTCTATGCCTCGGTGGAGCTGCTGCGCTACCCCGAGCTGGCCGGCCTGCCGGTGGTGGTGGGCGGCGGCCGTCGGCATCAGCCAGTGTTGCTGGCCGACGGCACGCGGCGCTTTGCCCGGCTGGCCGGCTACACCGGCCGCGGCGTGGCCACCACCGCCACCTACGCCGCGCGCGATGTCGGCGTGCATTCGGGCATCGGCCTGATGAAGGCCGCGCTGCGGGCGCCCGATGCCATCCTGCTGCCAGTCGATTTCGAGCAGTACCGCCTGTACTCGCGGCGCTTCAAGGCCGCGGTGGCCGAGGTGGCGCCGCTGATCGAAGACCGCGGTATCGACGAGATCTATATCGACCTGACCGAGCTGCCCGGCGCGCAGGACAGCGTCGGCCACGACCCTTTTGGCGGCGTGCGCGCCATTGCCCAGGAGATCCGCAACAACGTGCGCCGCAGCACCGGCCTGACCTGCTCGGTGGGGGTAACGCCGAACAAGCTGCTGAGCAAGATCGCCAGCGAACTCGACAAGCCCGACGGCCTGACCGTGCTGACGCTGGCCGACCTGCCCACGCGCATCTGGCCGCTGCCGGTGCGGCGCATCAACGGCATCGGGCCCAAGGCTGCGGCCAAACTCGACGCGCTGGGCGTGCGCAGCATCGGCGAGCTGGCAGCCTGCGAGCGGCGTTGGCTGGTCGAGCATTTCGGCGCCAGCTACGGCCGCTGGCTGAACGACGCCGCGCACGGCCGCGACGACCGCGCCCTGTCCACCAGCAGCGAGCCGGTGTCAATGAGCCGCGAGACCACGTTTGATCGCGACCTGCACGCGGTGCGCGACCGCGCCGAGCTCGGCGCCGTGCTCGACGAGCTGGTGCAGCAGCTCGCGCAGGACTTGCAGAGGAAGGGCTACGCCGGCAAGACTGTCGGCATCAAGCTGCGCTTCGACGACTTCAAGACCGTCACCCGCGACCTGACGCTGCCCGAGCCCACGGCCGAGGCCCAGGCCATCCGCCATGCCGCGAGCCAATGCCTCAAGCGCGTGGATTTTTCCCGCCGCCTGCGCCTGTTGGGCGTGCGCATGGCTTCCCTTCGCCACGCCGGCCGGTGACACTGCCACTCACCATGATCGATAAAGACCGACAACGCCAACGCCTCTCGCCCGCGCCGCATGGCCGGCTGCCGAACTGGCTGCTGGTGGCCGTGGCCGGCGCCGTGACCGCGGCTGCGCTGATCGCCCGCGCACTGACCTGAGTCAGGCGCCGCCGCGGCTACGGCAGCCACGGCAGCTACGATCAGGGCTGAGGAGACATCAGCCCATGCCCGTCATCACCAACATCGAAGACCTGCGCGTGCTTGCGCAAAAGCGCGTGCCGCGGATGTTCTACGACTACGCCGATTCCGGCTCGTGGACCGAAGGCACCTACCGCGCCAACGAGGCCGACTTCCGGAAGATCCTGCTGCGCCAGCGCGTGGCGGTGAACATGGAGAACCGCAGCACCGCGGTGCGGATGGTTGGACAGGACGCGAAGATGCCGGTCGCGCTGGCCCCGGTCGGCCTGACCGGCATGCAGCATGCGGACGGCGAGATCCACGCCGCGCGCGCTGCCGAGAAGTTTGGCGTGCCCTTCACACTGTCGACGATGAGCATCTGCTCGATCGAGGATGTGGCCGAGAACACGACGGCGCCGTTCTGGTTCCAGCTCTACATGATGCGCGACCGCGACGCGATGGCGCGCATGATCGACCGCTGCAAAGCCGCCCGCTGCAGCGCGCTGGTGCTGACGCTGGACCTACAGGTGATCGGGCAGCGCCACAAGGATCTGAAAAACAAGATGAGGGCCTCGGTCATACCGACGCTGGGCAACATCCTCAACATCGCGGCCAAGCCGCGCTGGGTGCTGGGCATGATGGGCACGCGGCGCCACACCTTTCGCAATCTGGTCGGGCATGTGAAAGGCGTCAGCGACATGAGCTCGCTGGCGGCGTGGACCAACGAACAGTTCGACCCGCGCCTGTCCTGGGCCGACGTGGCCTGGGTCAGGCAGCGCTGGGGCGGCAAGTTCATCTTGAAAGGCATCATGGATGTGGAAGACGCGCGCCTGGCCGCCGACAGCGGCGCCGACGCGCTGGTGGTCAGCAACCACGGCGGGCGCCAGCTCGATGGCGCACCCAGCTCGATCGCCGCGCTGCCGGCGATCGTCGAGGCCGTCGGCTCGCGCATCGAGGTCTGGATGGACGGCGGCATCCGCAGCGGCCAGGATGTGCTCAAAGCCTGGGCCCTGGGTGCCCGCGGCACGATGATCGGCCGCGCCTTCGCCTACGGCCTGGGTGCGATGGGCGAGGCCGGCGTGACACGCGCGCTCGAAATCATCCACAAGGAACTCGACGTGACGATGGCCTTTTGCGGCCACACCCAACTCACCGAGGTCGACCGGCGGATCCTGCTGCCGGGCAGTTACTGACCCCGCCGCTTGGCCCGCAGCAGCGTCGCCGACTCGCCGCCCTGGCCCCAGTTGTCGGGGTCGATCTCGTCGATCAGCACCGTCACGTCTTCGGGCCGCTTGCCAGCACGTCGTGCAGCAACTGCGTCACGCCGCGGATCAGTGCAGCCTTCTGCTCGCGGGTGGTCGGGGCTTCGCGGCGCGCCAGGCGGAGCGTCACGGGGGGCATCGGTCACTCCGGTTCATGTTGGCTGCGCATGTTGCCAGCCGATCGAGGCGGGCGGATCTCCTTGGGTCTGCTGAGGGAGATGTTCTCTGACTCGGACTTTGCATACCGGGTCAGAAGATAGACCTCGCCAGCTTCGATCAGAGTGAGGTAACGATTCTCACGCCATCAGACTTGCCTGTTCCCTCCCGCGCCCAGCGCACCTTGCGGACGCCACCTGAGCCGCGGATGACCGAGCCCGCCTCTGGGTCGAGTGCTATGAACGCTGCGAATTCGGCACGCTCGTCTTCATCCCAGTAGCGCGGCCACAGTCTTTGAAAGATTGGGCTTTCGACGACGGTGAGCATCCAAAGGCTGTACGCCTAAGTTTGATGAGGTCTAGACAAGATGGCTTCGTAAGCAAGGGCGGCCGCCCCCTGCAACGCCGTAGGTTGCAGGCCCAAGGCCTGCTGAGCTACACCAATGCACCGGGCCGATGGTCGGCCGGGGCGTTGCCAACTTGCGAGGAGACGGGCCATGGGTAAATCTAGCACCACCGTGTACGTCGGTCTGGACGTGCATAAAGACAGCATCGACATTGCCGTGGCCGAGGCCGGCCGCGACGGCGAGGTGCGACATGTCGGCAGCATCGGCGGCGATCTTGCGGCGCTGGACAAGGCGCTGCGCAAACTCATCGGTCGCGGCGCGCCGCTGCACATCGTCTATGAGGCCGGGCCCTGCGGGTTCGTCATCTGGCGCCACTTGAGTGCGCAGGGCCTGGCCTGCGAAGTCGTCGCCCCGTCGTCTATCCCCAAGCGTTCGGGTGACCGGGTGAAGACC
>JANOKY010000291.1:0-3381 GCA_031419635.1 Burkholderiales bacterium
CCACCAGATGATGCACGAGATGTACACCGTGCAGGCGCTGCCGGCTGGGGAGGCGAAGAACAAGTACGACATCTTCCGTTCATCGGCGCCGGTGCCGGGGCCCAACGAGCCGCTGGAGGTGATCGCGTCAACGGCCGAGGAGAACGAGTGCAAGATGGCGTGAGCCCTGGACGCCTGACTTGCTCTTCGTCCAACACCTGCTCAACGGCCTGCTGGCCGGCGCCTACTACCTGCTGATCGCGCTCGGGCTGTCGCTGATCTTTTCGCTCGGCGGCATCGTCAACCTCGCGCATGGTGCGTTTTATGCGATCGGCGCGTACCTGGCCGTCAGCATCGGCGGCACGCTGGGCTTCACCGGGGCGGCGCTGATGTCGCCGATCGCCGTCGGCTTGCTCGGCGTGGTCATCGAGCGGCTGCTGTTCCGGCGTTTCTACAAGGCCGATCCCTCCCTCTCGCTGCTGCTCACCTTCGGCCTCGCGATGGTGGCCGAGCAGGCGCTGCGCATGATCTATGGTGCGCCGCCGCTGTCATGGTCGATCCCGCCCGAGTTGCGCGGCCAGGTCTTCATCGGCGACTTCGTCTACCCGCGCTACCGGCTGCTGATCCTGGCCGTGGCCGTGGCCTGTGTGGCGGCGTTGTGGTTCCTGCTGCAACGCACGCCCTTCGGCCGCGTCGTGCGCGCCGGGGTGCAGAACCCCGACATGGTCGGCGCCCTGGGCATCTCGCTCGAACCCTACATGGCGGCGATCGCCTTCCTGGGCATCGGCCTGGCGGGTCTGGCCGGCGTGATGCTGGCCCCTATCTTCGCGATCCACCCGGCGATGGGCGCCGAGATCATCACCTCGGCCTTCGTGGTGGTCGTGATCGGCGGGCTCGGCTCGTTCTGGGGCGTCGTGCTCGCGGCCGTGGTGGTCGGCGTGACCAAGGGCGTCGTCACTGCCGCCGGCTATCCGCAGTACTCCGAGGCAGCCATCTATTTGCTGATGCTCCTGGTGCTCCTGCTGCGCCCGCGCGGCCTGTTCGGCGAGCGAATACTGCGCTTCGAGTAGCCATGCCCACCACGCGCCACCTGGTCATTGCGGCGTTCGCGTTGCTGCTGCTGCCGTTCGCGTTGTCGACCATCGGCCTGGGCGTGACCTCGGCCACCGAGGTCGTGGTCTTCGCGCTGGCCTGCATGGCGCTGAACATCCTCGTCGGCTACACGGGGCTCACTTCGTTCGGCCATGGCGCATGGTTCGGCCTGGCGGCGTATGCGGCGGGCATGTCGCAACGCGATCTCTTTCCCGGCTCGTTCTTCCTGCCGCTGGCGCTGGGCCTGGTGATCGTGGTCACGCTCGCCGCGGTGTTCGGTTTCCTGATCTTGCGCCGCCGCGGCGTGTACTTCTCGCTGCTGACGCTGGCGCTGGCAGCGATGCTGTATTCGGTGGCGTTCCGCTGGACCGAATTCACTGGCGGCGAGAACGGGCTGGGCGGCATCACCCGACCGCTGCTGGCTGGCGTGTCGTTCGAGAGCGCCACTGCGTACTACGCGCTGGTTGCGGGCGTGGCCTTCGCCGCCCTGCTGGCGTTGTTTCGCTTCCACCGCTCGCCGCTGGGCAGCGTGCTGGTGGCCACGCGCGAGAACGAGCAGCGCGCGCGCTTCATCGGCTACCCCACGAACCGCGTCAAGCTCACCGCGTTCGTGTTCTCCGCCGGCCTGACCGGGCTGGCCGGCATGCTGCTGGCCTTCAACAACCGCATGACCTCGGCCGAGCCGATCTCGGTGGCGTTTTCCGGCGAGTTGCTGGCGATGGTCGTGATCGGCGGCATGCGCTCGTTTCTCGGCCCCGCGCTCGGGGCGCTGTTCTTCGTCATCTTTCGCGACTCGCTTTCGCGTGTCACCGAGAACTGGCTGCTGTTCTTCGGCCTGCTGTTTGTGGCCTTCATCGTCTTCTCGCCATCCGGACTGGTCGGCCTGTACGAGCGGGCCACCGCGCGCTGGCGCAAGGCGGCAATCGGTGAGGCGGCGATGGCGCAGCGCCTGGCCGGCACCGTGACGCTGCCGGCTTTCCTGCGCCCCGCGCCGCACGGCAACGGCGGCGCGGTCCTCGAGGCTAAAGGGCTGGCCAAGCATTTCGGCGGCATCCACGCCGTCAAGGACATGTCGCTGCGGCTGCGCGACCGCACCCTGCACGCGCTGATCGGGCCCAACGGGGCGGGCAAGACAACGGCCTTCAACCTGATCTCGGGCCTGTTCGCGCCCGACCGCGGCACGGTCACGCTGGCCGGTCGATCGATCGCGGGCCAAAGCCCGGAGCAGGTCACCACGGCCGGTGTCGGCCGCTCGTTCCAGATCACCAATCTGTTCGCCTCGCTGTCGGTGGCCGAGAACGTGCGCCTGGCGGTGCAGGCGCGCCACCCGCGGCGCTTCGCGGTCTGGACCGACGCGGCGTCGCTGGCCGACGTCAACCTCGAGGCCGCCGAAGTGATGCGTACGATGGGCCTGGCTGGCATGGAAGCGGCACCGGCCGCGTCGCTGTCCTACGGCGGCCAGCGCCTGCTCGACATGGCGCTGGCGCTGGCCACGCGGCCGCGCGTGCTGCTGCTCGACGAGCCGCTGGCCGGGCTGGCCGCGGCGGAACGCGAGCGCGTCGGCCACCTGATCAAGGGCATCTCGGCCGAGCTGCCGGTGCTGCTGGTCGAGCACGACATCGACCGCGTCTTCGCGCTGGCCGATGCGGTGACGGTGATGAACGACGGCGAGGTGCTGGTTGACGGCACGGTCGACGACGCGCGCAACTCGCCGCGCGTGCAGGCGGTGTACATCGGTGCCGGCTCGCACGCGCTGGCCGAGCGCGATCGGCCGAGCGCGGCGCGCGCGAGCACGCTGCTCAAGCTCGACGGTGTGAACACCTTCTACGGCAAGAGCCATATCCTGCGCGACGTGAGCTTGACGGTCCACGACAACGAGATCGTGGCGCTGCTGGGGCGCAACGGCGCCGGCAAGTCGACGCTGCTGAAGACCGTGATCGGCGTCAGCCCGCCGGCCAGCGGCAGCATTACGCTTGGCGACGAAGCGCTGGCGCGGCGCCCTGCCGCCGAAATCGCGCGCCGCGGCGTGGCCTATGTGCCGCAGGGCCGCGGCCTGTTTGCCGGCATGTCGGTGGCCGAGAACATGGAGCTCGGGCGCCTGAAGCGGCGCAACGGCGCGGGCATGCACTGGGAGGAGGAGAAGATCTTCGGCTTCTTCCCGCGCATCAAGGAGCGCTGGCGCTCGCCGGCCGACTATCTTTCGGGCGGCGAGCAACAGATGGTGGCGGTGGCGCGCGCGCTGTCGGGCGACACCCGCGTGCTGCTGCTCGACGAGCCGTTCGAGGGCCTCGCGCCGGCCATCGTCGAGGA
>JANOKY010000292.1:0-3010 GCA_031419635.1 Burkholderiales bacterium
ACCAGCGCCTCGGCGCCGAGCTGATCGTCGGTCGACTCGGGCGCCGGCAAGCTGCGCACGCCGCGCAGCAGCGGATGCCGCCACGCCGCGGCCGACACCAGCAGCGCACTGCAACCGGCGAAGGCCAGCGACGCGCGCAGGTCGACATGCTCGCCGAGCCAGCCGCCGATCAGCGCGCCAGGCCCCGCCGGCAGCAGGATCAGCCAACGCATCGTGCTGGTCATGCGGCCCAGCAACGGCGTCGGCGTGACGGCCTGGCGCAGCGACAGGAAGTTGATGAAGATCAGCACCGCGCCGAAGCCGAAGCAGACCAGCATCGCAGCAAACATCCAGGGGCCCAGGGCATTGCTTGGCGCCAGCGCCAGCAGCAGCCAGCCGACGCCGCACACCGCCACGCCGAGCAGCAGGCTCGGGCCCGGCCCGATGCGCGCCGAGATGCGGTGGCCGAGCGTGCTGGCGGCAATGGTGCCAATGCCCAAGCCGACGAAGGACAGGCCGATCTGCGATTCATTCATGCCCAGCGTGCGGGTGGCAAACAGGATCTGCACGACGATGGCGGCGTGGTGGCACATCTGCCACAGGCCGACGGTAAAGGCCATCGCCATCAGCAGCGGCGTGCCGCGCACGAAGCGCAGGCCGGCGCGCAGGTCGCGCCAGAAATGGGCCTCGTGCTTCGGCGGCGCTGGTGGCTCCTGCACTTTCACGCCGCGCAGGATCAGCACCGAGACCAGGATCATCAAGCCGTCGAGCAGCAACGCCAGCGGCGCGCCCACGGCCTTGATCAGCGCGCCGGCAAAGCCCGGCCCGGCAACCTCCGCACCCGAGCTGGCCAGGGCGTTGCGCGCATGGGCCTCGACCAGCCGCTCGCGCGGCACCACCTGCGTCAGCACGATCTGCGCCGCCGCGCCGGCCACCACATACACACAACCCATCACGAAGGCCACCACGTACATCCAGCGCATCGTCAGCAACCCCAGCGACCAGGCCAGCGGTACGCTGGCGACGATGACCCCGAGCGCCGCCTCACCGGCGATGTACACCGGCAGCTTGCGCACGCGGTCGAGCCAGACGCCGCTGGGCAGGCTGAGCAGCACGAAGGGCGCGATCTCCATCGCCACCAGCCAGCCCATCTGCGTCGGCGTGGCCTGCAGCAGCACCGCCGCTGTGAGCGGCAATGCCAGCATCGTGATCTGGCCGCCGAGCGAGCTGATCACGATCGAGCTCCACAGGCGCCGGAAGACGGCGTCGCGCAGCAGGTCGTCGAGCGGCAGCGCCAGGCGTTGCCTGAGGGATGGAAGCAGTCGGCGGATCATCAAAGGTCTCTTCGGCGTGGCGGCGTTGTGAGCCGCTGCAAATGCGCCAGGCCAAAAAGACTTCGGGCCTGACGCCGAGTGTTCGGCGCAGGCCCGGATAGGGCAAAGCCGAAATCGGTTAGTGCGTTGCCACCAGTGCACCCGGCACCGGCATGCCGCGGCGGCAGCGTCGGTTCGGAATGTCGTGGGTGGTCATGGCGTGGTCTCCGGCGTTCAACAAAATCGAGGCCATGCTAGCAGCCGCCGCGCAGGGCGAGCAAGCTGGGGTCGCCCCTAACTGCGGTAGTCGGCGTTGATGCTGACGTAATCGTGCGACAGATCGCAGGTCCAGACCGTGGCATGAGCCGGGCCGCGGTGCAGGTCGATGCGCACCGTGATCTCGGCCTGCTGCATCACCCGCTGGCCCTGCGCTTCGCTGTAGTCGGGGTGACGGCCGCCGTTGACGACGACATGCACCTCGTCGAGGAAGAGATCGATCAGCGCCGGGTCCAGATCGGCGATGCCGGCGTAGCCGACCGCGGCCAGGATGCGGCCGAGGTTGGGGTCGCTGGCGAAGAACGCCGTCTTCACCAGAGGCGAATGGGCGATCGCGTAGGCCGCGAGCCGGCATTCGTCCTTCGTGCGCCCACCCTCGATGCGCACGGTGATGAACTTGGTCGCACCTTCACCGTCGCGCACGATGGCCTGCGCGAGCTGGCGCGAGACCGCGAATACCGCCTCGCGCAGCAAGGCGCCCTCGGGCGATTCGAGTTGCGTGATCGGCGCGTGGCCCGCCTGCTGTGTGGCGATGAGCACGAAGGAATCGTTGGTGCTGGTATCGCCGTCGATGGTGATGCGGTTGAAGCTCTGGTCGGCGGCTTCGCGCACCAGCCCTAGCATCAGCGCGGGCGCGACCACCGCGTCGGTGGCGACGAAGCCGAGCATCGTGGCCATGTTCGGCCGGATCATGCCGGCGCCCTTGGCGATGCCGGTCACCGTCACCGTCTTGCCGCCGATCTGCACCTGGCGCGACGCCGCCTTGGGCAGCGTGTCGGTGGTCATGATGCCTTGCGCGGCTTCGAGCCAATGGTCGGGCGCGGCATCGGCCAGCGCTGCCGGCAGGCCGGCGACGATGCGCTCGACCGGCAGCGTCTCCATGATCACGCCGGTGGAAAACGGCAGCACCTGCTCGGGCGCGAGATCGAGCTGTTGCGCCAGCGCGATGCAGCTCGTGCGCGCGCGCACCTGGCCGTCGTCGCCGGTGCCGGCATTGGCATTGCCGGTGTTGATCAGCAGCGCGCGGATGCCGACGCCAGCCGCCAGGTGTTCACGGCAGACCTGCACCGGCGCGGCGCAGAAGCGGTTTTGCGTGAACACGCCCGCCACCGCCGAGCCCTCGGCCAGCTTGAAGACCACCAGGTCGCGCCGATTGGCCTTGCGCACGCCGGCCATGGCGGTGCCAATGTCGATGCCCGGCACGGCGTGCAGGTCGGAAGGATCAGGGGCCAGCAAGTTGACGGGCATGCGGTGGGTTGCGAAAGCGTCTCCAAAGAGTGTAGCTGCCGATCTCGCGCGGGCATGAAAAACGGCGCCCGAAGGCGCCGTTGGGTACAGCGAGGTCCGGAGTTCAACGGCCGCGTGCCGCGCACGACGTGATCGCGCCGTGCTGGTTGCCGGTGATCAAGCCGCTGGCCTTGGCGGCATTGGTCACGATGTTC
>JANOKY010000293.1:0-5410 GCA_031419635.1 Burkholderiales bacterium
CGTCAGCGATTTGCCGGCGCCCGATTCGCCGACGACACCGAGCACTTCACCCGGCGCGATGGAGAATGAGATGTCGTCCAGCGCCAGCAGCGTGCCGCGGCGCGACGGGAATTCGACGCTCAGGTGGCGGACTTCGAGCAGAGGGGCTGTCATCGCAATCTCGGGTTCAGCGCGTCGCGCAGCCAGTCGCCGAGCAGGTTCACCGACAACGCGATCAGCACCAGCATCAGCCCCGGGAAAATCGTGATCCACCATTCGCCCGAGAACAGGAAGTCGTTGCCGACGCGGATCAGGGTGCCGAGCGACGGCCGCGTCGGCGGCACGCCCACACCCAGGAACGACAGCGTGGCTTCGGTCAGGATGGCGGTGGCCACCTGGATCGTGGCCAGCACCAGCACCGGGCCGAGCACGTTGGGCAGCACATGCTTGCGCATGATGCGCAGCGACGACACGCCGGTGACGCGCGCGGCCTGCACATACTCCTTGTTGCGCTCGACCAGGGTGGAGCCGCGCACCGTGCGCGCGTACTGCACCCAGCCGGGCAGCGCGATGGCGAACACCAGCACCGCGAAGGCCAGGGTGTCGTGGGCGTTGGGGAACATCGCGCGGCCGACGCCGTCGATCAACAGCGCGATCAGGATCGACGGAAACGACAGCATCACGTCGCACACGCGCATGATGAAGGCGTCGATGCTGCCGCCGGCAAAGCCCGACAGCAGGCCCAGGCCGACCCCCACCACCACCGACAGCAGGACCGAGGCCACGCCGACCAGCAGCGAGATGCGCGCACCGTACATCAGCGCCGAGAGGATGTCGCGGCCCTGGTCGTCGGTGCCGAGCAGGTATTTGGCGCTGCCGCCGTCGATCCAGGCCGGCGGCAGGCGCGCGTCGGAGAGCTCGAGCGTGGCCAGGTCGAAGGGGTTGTGTGGCGCCACCCAACCCGCAAACAGCGCGCAAAACGCCAGCACCAGCGCAACGGCCGCCGCGGCCATCGCCAGCGGGGTGTTGCGAAAGCTGTGCCAGACGTCGCTGTCGAAGAAGCGCGCCAGGGCGCCGGAGGCGACGCTCATTTCGCCGCCAGCTTGACCCACTTGAAGAACATCCGGTTGTCGGGCAACTGCACCAGGCTGACCTCGTTCCTGATCGCCCAGGCCAGCGCCTGCTGGTGCAGCGGGATGTGGCCAATGTCGTCCTGGTGGACCTTGAAGGCCTCGCGGATCGCGTCATTGCGCTTGGCCAGGTCGGTCTCGCTCTGCACCTTGGCGGCGAGCTCGTCGAACTTCGGGCTGCTGTAGGCGCCGAGGTTGAACTGGCCCTGGCCCTTGTCGGTGGGCGAGGCCATCAGGGCCGACATCGCGTCGTGGGCATCGGTGGTGCTCGGCGTCCAGCCGAGCAGGTAAAAGCTGGTGTCGCGGCGCAGGATCTTCGGGAAATAGGTGTTCATGATTTCGGTCTGCAAATTCACCTTGACGCCGATGCGCGCCAGGTTGGCGGCCACCGCCTGGCAGATCGGGCCGACATTCACATAGCGGTCGTTCGGGCAGTTCATGCCGACCTCGAAGCCGGCTGCGTAGCCGGCGTCGCTCATCAACTTCTTCGCCGCCTCGACGTCGTGCGGCAGGCGCTTGTTCATGTCGGCCTGGAAGCCGCGCACGCCCGGGCCGACCATCAGCGCCGTCGGCGTGGCCGCATTGCGCATCACCCGCGTCTTGATGGCCTCGATGTCGATGGCCTGGTAAAAGGCCTGGCGCACCCGCTTGTCCTTGAACGGGTTCTTGCCCTTGATGTTGGAGAACAGCAGCTCGTCGCGCTTCTGGTCCATGCCCAGGAAGATGGTGCGCAGCTCGGGGCCTTGCAGCACGGTGAACTTGCCGCTGGCCTTGACGCGCTCGACGTCCTGCAGCGGCACCGGCTCCATCACGTCGAGCTCGCCCGACAGCAGCGCCGCCACGCGGGTGGCGTCATTGCCGATTGGCGTGAACACCACTTCGTCGAGGTTGCTCTCGACCTTGTCCCAGTAGGCGAAGTTGCGCACGATCACCGTGCGCGTCGAGGGCTGGCGCTCTTTCAGGCGGAACGGCCCGGTGCCGTTGGCGCGAAACGAGGCGGCGTTCTCGACGCCCTTGCGGCGGTCGACCGGGCGCTCGGCCTTGTTCTCCTCGCACCATTTCTTGCTCATCATGAACAGGCTGGTGAGGGTGTCGGGCAGGATCGGGAACGGCGCGTTGGTTTCGATCTCGATGGCCGCGTCGCCGACCGCACGCACGTCCTTGATCGGGGCGGTGTAGCCCTTCATGTCGGAGCCGTCGGCTGCGCCGCGCTTGAACGAGAACACCACGTCGTCAACCGTGAACGGCGTGCCGTCGTGGAATTTGACGCCGCGACGCAGCTCGAAGCGCCACACCGTCGGCGAGGTCTGCTTCCACTGCGTGGCCAGCGCCGGCACCAGCTTCATGTCCTTGCCGCGCGCCACCAGGGCTTCGTAGATGTTGCCGGTGAAGCTGAGCTGAAGCGTTTCATTGAGCGAGTGCGGGTCCATCGACTGCACGTCGCCGACATCGGCCACGCGCAGCGTGACGGCCTGGGCCCAGCCGCAGGCCGCGGCGATCGCGGCAGCCAGCAGCGTGGTGTGAAAGTGGTGGGTCATGGCGGGTCTCCTGGGGATGTGAGAGGGCAAGGTCAATGGCCGGCCGTCGATTTGTCGATGCGCAGGCGCGGATCAACGGCGAAATACAGCATGTCGACGACGAGGTTGATGACGACGAAGATCAGCGCGATCAGGCACAGATAGGCGGCCATCACCGGGATGTCGGCGAACTGCACGGCCTGGATGAACAGCAGGCCCATGCCGGGCCACTGGAACACCGTCTCGGTGATGATGGCGAAGGCGATCAGCGAGCCGAGTTGCAGGCCGGTGATGGTGATCACCGGCACCAGGGTGTTCTTCAGCGCATGGCCGAAGTACACCGCGCGATTGGGCAGGCCGCGGGCGCGGGCGAACTTGATGTAATCGGTGCGCAGCACTTCGAGCATCTCGGCGCGCACCAGCCGCATGATCAGGGTGAGCTGGAAGATCGACAGCGTGACGGCGGGCAGGATCAGGTGCTTCCAGCCGTCGGCCGTGAACAGGCCACTGGTCCAGGCGCCCAGGGCCACCGTCTCGCCGCGGCCGAAGCTCGGCAGTACCTTCAGGGTGACGGCGAAGAACAGGATCAGCAGGATGCCGATCAGGAAGGTCGGCAACGACACGCCGAGCAGCGAAAACGTCATCAGCGCCTGGGCCATGAAGTTGCCGCGCTTGAGCGCCGCGTAGACGCCCATCGGGATGCCCAGGCACAGCGCCAGCAGGGCGGCGCCGAAGGCCAGCTCCACCGTGGCCGGGAAGCGCTCGACGATCAACGAAGAGACCTTGCGCCCCTGCCGCAGCGACAGGCCGAACTCGCCCTGCACGGCATTGCCGACGAAAGCCGCGAACTGTACCGGGAACGGTTGGTCCAGGCCAAGGTCGGCGCGCAGTTGTACTCGCTGCGCGGGGGTGGCGTCCTGGCCCAGCAGGTTGGTGACCGGGTCGCCGACATACTGGAACAGCATGAAGGCGATGAAGGCCACGGTGAGCATGACCATGATGGCCTGGGCCAGTCGGCGAAGGATGAAGACGATCATTGCTGAGGAGCCATTGCGCGTTCGCTGCCGCGCTCAGTTGACGCGCACGCTGCGCATGTCGATGCGGTTGTCGGCGCGGTGGTACAGCTCGATGTTCTTCTTCATCGCCCACGGTATCACCTGGTTGTGCAGCGGGATATGCGACACATCACGGTGCGACAGCAGCAGGGCCTGCTCGATCAGCGTGTTGCGATTGCTCTGGTCGACCTCCTGCTTGATGCGCTCGATCAGGGCGTCCATCTGCGGGTTGCTGTAGCGGCCGACGTTGTAGTTGCCGTCGCCCTGCGCGCCAACGGTGCGCACGAGAGACTGCAGCGAGTAAAGCGCATCGAAGGTCGGCACGCCCCAGCCGAGCATGTAGATGCTGGCCTCGTAGCGCTGGATCATCGGGAAATAGGTTGCCAGCGGCAGCGTGCGCAGCTTGGCCTTGACCCCCACTTTGGCCCACATCGCGGCCACCGCCTGGCAGATCTCTTCATCGTTGATGTAGCGGTTGTTCGGGCAGGCGAAATCGACCTCGAAGCCGCTCGGATAACCCGCCTGGGTGAGCAATTTCCTTGCCGCGTCGACGTCGTAGGGCCAGCGCGCATCGGCGCGCTTGGTCCAGCCGTTGACTTGCGGTGCGATCAACGCGCCGGTGGGCTGGCTCAGGCCGCGCATCGTCACGCGGTTGATCGTCTGCACGTCGATCGCCTGGTACAGCGCCATGCGCACGCGCAGGTCCTTCAGCGGGTTCTTGCCCTTGATGTTGCTGCCCGGCAGCTCGTCGCGGTGCTGGTCCATGCCGAAGAAGATGGTGCGGTTCTCGGCGCCGTCGATGACCTTCAGCTCGGGCGCCGAGCGCAGCTTGGGCAGATCGGCCGGCGACGGATCGAGGACCATATCGACTTCGCCCGACAGCAGCGCGGCCACGCGGGTGGCTTCCGACCTGATCGGCGTGTAGACGATCTCGGTCACGTTGCCTTCCATCTTGCCCCACCAGGCCGGATTGCGCACCAGCACCACCTTCACGTCGGGCTCCCAGCTTTTGAGCATGAACGGGCCGGTGCCGTTGGCATTGCGGTGGGCGAAGTTTTCGTCCTTGGTTCTGATGTCTTTCGGCTCGAGTGACTTGTTCTTCTCGGCCCAGCCCTGGTCCATCATGCGCAGCTCCGTCAACTGGCGCTGCAGCACCGGGTTCGGGCCCTTGGTGAGGATGTCGATGGTGTGCTCGTCGACCTTGACGATGCGCTCGATGCCCTGGGTGTAGACACCGTAGTTGGAGCTCTGCGCCATCGCCCGCTCGAGCGATAACTTGGCGTCGTCGGCGTTGAACGCGGCGCCATCGTGGAACTTCACGCCCTGGCGCAGTGTGATGCGCACCTGCGTCGGACTGAGCTGCCTGAAGCCGGTGGCCAGCAGCGGCTCCAACTCGAACTTCTTGTTGTAGTAGAACAGCGACTCGTACACCGCCGCATGCACGCCGTTGGCCAGCGCGTTGTTCTGCGAGTGGATGTCCCAGGTCGGAATGTCACTCGCACTGGCCCACCTGAAGGTGTTGGCCGCCGCGGGCGGGGTGCCCAGGATGGCCGCCATCGCCAGCAGGCTCAGCGTCGATGCAGCGCGGCGCACGGTCTTGCAAGCTTCCGTTTTTGATGGAGCCGCATCTTCCGCAAATCGCCTGCCGGCCGCAAAGGGGTCTAACCCGATGCGGGACGGCCCTGGGTTGATGCGCCGTGCCCTGTCACTGTGCGCAGGCAGGTTGCAC
>JANOKY010000294.1:0-20201 GCA_031419635.1 Burkholderiales bacterium
GGTAGCCCTTGGGCGGCAGCAACACGCCGGGCGAGCCGGCAAACCGGACCCCGATAAACCCCGCGAAGGTCGAAGCGGCGGGAAGACCCACCAGGCCCCAGAGCTCGACGGACAGAAAACCACACGAACGCGGCAGGCCCACCGAGCACGAATTACGCGCCGGGTCATGGGTGTGGCGGATGTGGTCGACGCCGGCCAGCAGGGTGCCGAACATCTTGCGGTTGGTGACGATGCCGCCGACCGAGATGCCACCGAAATTGACGCCGTGGTAGCCGCGCTCGCGGCCGATCAGCCGGGTGCGCGAGCCTTCGCCGCGCACGCGGTGGTAGGCGATGGCCATCTTCAGCGCCGTCTCGACCGCTTCGGATCCCGAGTTGGTAAAGAAGACCTTGTTCAGCCCCTGCGGCGTGATCTTGACCAGTGCTTCGGCCAGCTCGAAGGCCTTCGGGTGCGCCATCTGGAACGGCGGCGCGAAGTCCATTTCGGCCGCCTGCTGTTGAATGGCCTGCACGATCCTCGGCCGCCCGTGGCCGGCATTCACGCACCACAGCCCGGCCACACCGTCGAGGATTTCGCGGCCCTTGTCGTCCCAGTAGTGCATGCCCGAGGACTTGGACAAAAGGCGCGGCGCCTTCTTGAACTGCCGGTTGGCAGTGAAGGGCATCCAGTAGGCATCCATGTTCTTGGCCATGGCGATCTCCGAGCGGCGGCAACCCAGGCAGTCTAGGCAGAGGCGGGCGCAATGTGCTTGCGCAATTGCCAAGGGCTTACCCGCCGCTACGCAATATCATGCGAAGAACTGAGTCTTTGGAGCCATTACATGCGCAACGGCAGCAGCCTGGTGCAACTTGATGCGATCGACGTGACGATCCTCAACGAGCTTCAGGCCAATGCGCGGCTGACCAATCTGGAGCTGGCGCAGCGCGTGCACCTGTCGCCGTCGGCCTGCCTGCGCCGCGTCAAGCAGCTCGAAGCAGCGGGCGTGATCGCGCAGTACGCCGCGCTGCTCAACCCGAAGGCGGTGGGCCAGCACGGCACCAGCTTCACCATCGTCAACCTCGAATCCTTGACCAACCCGATGCTCGAAGCCTTCGAGCAGGCGGTGCGCGACGAGCCGCGCGTACTCGACTGCTACTACGTGGCCGGCAGCAACGACTACCTGATCCGCTTCACTTACCGCGATGCCGAAGACCTCGAGCGCTTTCACACCGAAGTGCTGATGCGCCTGCCCGGCGTGATGCGCTCGAACTCGATGCTGGTGTTGCGCACGGTGAAGAAGACCACCGCCCTGGCCTTGCCGTCCGCCTGAGTCAGGTGTTCGCTGCGGCGATGCGCCCGCACAGGTAGGTCCAGACGAAATTGGCCGCGGCGTAGCTGCTCAGCTCGGCATGGTCATACGGCGGCGCGACCTCGACACAATTCATGCCGACGCAATCGATGTCGCGCAGGGACTCGAGCACGCTCAGCACCTGGTTGGTCGTCAGGCCGCCGGGCTCAGGCGTGCCGGTGCCGGGCGCGAAGGCGGGGTCCAGGCAGTCGATGTCCAGGCTGACGTACAGCGGCGGTGAGCCATGCGCCGCCAGGCGCGCGCGCAAGGCGCCGAGCACCGGCGCGAGTTGCGGCGGGCTTTCCTGGCCGCGCTGATCGCGTGCGGTGTAGATCAGGCCACCCTGGCCGCGCACGTACTCGCTCGCCGCGCGGTCGCCCGCCGAGCGGATGCCGAACTGGATGAAGCATTCCTTCACCACCAGGCCTTCCTGGATCGCTTCATAGACCCAGGTGCCATGGCCGCTGGGCTCGCCGAAGTGGTCGTGTCAGGTGTCGCAATGGGCGTCGAAATGCAGGAGGGCCAGCGGCCGGCCGCAGTCGGCGCGGTAGGCGCGCAGCAGCGGCAGGGTGATCGAATGGTCGCCGCCGATCCAGGCCCTGTGGTGCCTGGCCAGCAGCGGCGCGAGCAGTGGCGCCATCGCTTCGCGCATGGCGGCCAGGCTGGTGTTGGGCAGGGCCAGATCGCCCGCATCGCCGAGCTGGCCGAGCGGCGAGACATTGAAGTGCGGGTGGGTGCCGTCGCACAGCATGTGGCTGGCCTCGCGAATCGCGCGCGGGCCGAAGCGCGCCCCAGGCCGGTTGGTGGTGGCGCCGTCCCAGGCGATGCCGGCCACGGCGTAGGGCTGGCGCTCGGCGGCGGGCGCCTTCAAGAAAGTGTTGTTGGCGGTGAAGGCGAAACCGGTTATCGGCTGGCGTTGGTGCAGGCAAAGGCGCGGCGATGATACGCAGCGCGCCGCGCGGGCCTCGATTTCGCAGGCGCGAATTCGCGTTTCACTTTGCGAAATTCGCGAGCCCTAGACCGGCCCGATTCTTTTTGCGTCAGGCAATGTCGTTCCGCATTGCGCAACGCCAGCGCCAAGTTATTGATTCACAAGACAATCAATATTTGTCTTCTATAAGACATAAGTCATCACACAGAAGCATCACCGGTTAGGCTTGCGCCATCGGTTTTTCACTTTCGTCAACACCCTGCAGGAGCCCTCGATGACCCAAGCCACCCGTGAACAACAAGCCGCCGCCCTCGAAAAAGACTGGGCCGAGAACCCGCGCTGGAAGGGCATCAAGCGCGGCTACAGCGGCGCCGATGTGGTGCGCCTGCGCGGCTCGCTCGGCATCGAGCACACACTGGCCAAGCGTGGTGCCGAGAAGCTGTGGAACCTGATCAACACCGAGCCATTCGTCAACACGCTGGGCGCGCTGACCGGCAACCAGGCCATGCAGCAGGTCAAGGCCGGCCTCAAGGCCATCTATCTGTCGGGCTGGCAGGTGGCGGCTGACGCCAACGACAACGGCGAGATGTACCCCGACCAGTCGCTGTACTCGGTCGATTCGGTGCCCAAGGCCGTCAAGCGCATCAACAACACCTTCGCCCGCGCCGACCAGATCCAGTGGAGCGAGGGCAAGAACGACATCGACTATTTCGCACCGATCGTGGCCGATGCCGAAGCCGGTTTCGGCGGTGTGCTGAATGCCTTCGAGTTGATGAAGGCGATGATCGAAGCGGGTGCCGCGGGCGTGCACTTCGAAGACCAGCTCGCCTCGGTGAAGAAATGCGGCCACATGGGCGGCAAGGTGCTGGTCCCCACACGCGAGGCCGTCGCCAAGCTGATCGCCGCGCGCCTGGCTGCCGATGTGATGGGCACGCCGACGATCCTGCTGGCGCGCACCGATGCCGAAGCGGCCGACCTCGTGACCAGCGACGTCGATGACATCGACAAGCCCTTCCTCACCGGCGAGCGCACAGTGGAAGGTTTCTACAAGTCACGCAATGGCCTGGAGCAATCGATCAGCCGCGGCCTGGCCTATGCCGAGTACGCCGACCTGATCTGGTGCGAAACCGGCAAGCCCGACCTGGCCTTCGCCAAGGCCTTCGCCGACGCCATCCACGCCAAGTTCCCCGGCAAGCTGCTGGCCTATAACTGCTCGCCGAGCTTCAACTGGAAGAAGAACCTCGACGACGCCACGATCGCCAAGTTCCAGCGCGAACTCGGCGCGATGGGCTACAAGTTTCAGTTCATCACCCTGGCCGGCTTCCACAGCCTGAACTACTCGATGTTCGAGCTGGCCCACGGCTACGCACGCAACAACATGAGCGCCTTCGTCGAGCTGCAGGAGAAGGAATTCGCGGCGGCCGAGCGCGGCTTCACCGCGGTCAAGCACCAGCGCGAGGTCGGCACCGGCTACTTCGATGCCGTCACGACGACGATCGAGCGGCTGTCATCGACGGCGGCGTTGAAGGGCTCGACCGAGGACGAGCAGTTCTTCGAAAAGCGGCACGGTTGAGGAAGGCTCAGCACTGCGGACGGGGCCTTCGGGCCCCTTTCCTTCTCCCTCTTCTAGCGAAGCACCCACTCGATGAACTTCACCGTCGCGTAGAACTGGAAGTCGGCGTTTTCCTTGCGCGCGAAGCCGTGGCCTTCGTTCTCGCCGCGCAGGTACCACACCGGCAGGCCGTTGGCGCGGACCCTGGCGACGATCTGCTCGCTCTCGGTGTAGGGCACGCGCGGGTCGTTCTTGCCTTGCACCACGAACAGCGGCTTCCTGATCTTGTCAGCGTTGTTCAGCGGCGCGATTTTTTCCAGGAAGGCGCGCATCGCCGGGTCGCGCTCGTCGCCGTACTCGGCGCGGCGCAGGTCGCGGCGATAGCTCTCGGTGTTGGTCAGGAAGCTGACGAAGTTCGACGGCCCGACGACCGGAATGCCGCCGACGATGCGGTCGCTGTAGTGCACGCTGGTAGCCAGGGTCATGTAGCCACCGTAGCTGCCGCCGGTGACGAGCACGCGCGAGGCGTCGAGCTCGGGTTGCGTCGCGATCCAGTCGAGCAGGGCGCCGATGTCCTTGACCGAATCCTCGCGCTTGACGCCGTTGTCCAGCGTCAGGAAGGTCTTGCCGTAGCCCGATGAGCCGCGCACGTTGGGCTCGATGATGGCGATGCCCATCTCCTGCACGAAGTAGTTCCAGCGGCCGAGGAATCCCATCGTCGCCTGGGCCTCGGGGCCGCCATGGATTTCGATCAGCACCGGGCGCTTGCCGGTGAACTGCGCCGACGGTTTCGTCAACAGACCCGAGATGGTCAGGCCGTCGAAGCTCTTCCAGCGCACGATGCTTTGATCAGCGAAGACCGAGGTATCGACGCCGGGCGGCGCGTAGGCCCGCGTCCACTGCACGTTGCGGCCGCTGGCCGGATCGAAGACGAATAGCTGGCTCGGGCCTTTCGGGCTGTTCAGCGAATAGGCCAACTGGTGCGCGTTGCGATGAAAGGCCATGTTGCCGATGCCGCCCGCGGGCAGCGTGGGTGCGGGCAACTCCTTCAACGACTGCGCGTCGAACAGGTGCAACTCGTCGCGGCCGTCGTTGTTGACTTGCGCGGCCAGCCAGCGCCCGTCGTCCGACGCCGTGCCGCCGCTCACGTCCCAGGCGATGTGGCTCGTCACGCGGGTCAGCGCGCCGTTGGCCAGATCGAGCGACATCAGCTCGCGGAACTCGCCAGCACGGTCGCTGACGACGAACAGGCGCTTGCCGTCCGTGGAGAAACCGCCGGCAAAGTGCGTCGCCTTGATCGTCTCTTGCGGCGCCGGAAGTACCTGGCGCCGGCTGCCGTCGCGCACATCGACGAGCCAGATCTGCGATTCGTTGGCCGACAGATAGCGAATGAACGCGGCCCAGCGCTCGTCGTCCGAAATGCCGCCGGCATACCAGCCCGGCCCGGGCAACTCAGCCAGTGGCCGCCTCGTCTGCGGCTGCGCCGGGTCGACCAGCCACACCGCGGTGTTGATGCTGGCCCGGGTGCCGCCTTGCGCCGTGCGGTCCAGCGGCACCGAGGTGACCATCAACTGCGACGAATGGCGCAGCCAGCCGGCCATCGAATGCGCCTCATCGGGGTTGGTCAGCAGCGTGGTCTGGCGTGTGGCCAGATCCAGGCGGTAGATCTGGTCGGCCTCGTCGCCGCCCTTGGCGCGCTCGAAGACGATGTAGCGGCCATCGCGCGGCTCGTAGCTGGCGCTGGTCACGCGCTCGGCGCCTTCGGTGAGTTGCTGCAACTCGCCCATCGGATTGTCGAGGCGGTAAATCTGCGGCACGCTGTCGCCGGCCTTGCGATGCGCCACCAGCATCTCATTGCGCGTCGGGTGCCAGTCGACAAAACTGTGGCCGCGGAAATCGGTGTACTTGGCCACCCGCTCGACCAGCGCAGTCGCGATCGGCGGGATGCCTTGCGCGAGCAGGTTGGCGTTGGGTGCGAGCACCTGGGCGGCGGGTGGTGCGGCGGTGGGGCCGGCGCAGGCCATCAGCAGGCAGGCGCAGGCCAGCGGCGCTGCCGCGCGAATGAGGAGGGAGCGAAGCACTTTGTGGGTCTCCAATGGGCGATTCGCAGCGGCGGTAACCGTGCGCGGGCCGGATTGTCATGCAGGACCGGAATGCACCTACATCGAGGCTTCGAGCATCGCGCGGTAGTCGTCGCGCGTGGCCAGCCGCGGGTTGGTCTTGTGGCAGTGGTCGGCCATCGCGCCGTCGATGACGCGCTCGAACAGCTCGGCCGTAGCGCCCATCGCGGCCAGGCCATGGGGCAGGCCCAGGCGCTGGTTCATCGCGCGGATGGCCTCGGCGACTTCGTTGCCCTGGGCATCGCAGCCGGCCAGGCCCATCGCCTGCGCGATGCGTTGCAGGCGCCGCTCGCGCTGGATCGACTCGGCCGGTGCATTGAAGCGCACCACAGCCGGCAGAAATATCGCGTTCAATGTGCCGTGGTGCAGCTTCGGGTTCACGCCGCCCAGGCTGTGCGACAGCGAATGCACGCAGCCCAGGCCTTTCTGAAACGCCATCGCGCCTTGCATCGACGCGCTGAGCATGTTCCAGCGCGCTTCGATATCGCGGCCGTCGCGGGTGGCGCGTTCGATGTGGGCCCAGCCGCGCTGCAGGCCGTCCAGCGCAATGCCGTCGGCCGGCGGGTTCACAGCCGGAGCCATGAAGGTTTCCAGGCAATGGGCGATGGCGTCCATGCCGGTCGCGGCCGTCAAGCCCGGCGGCAGGCCGACGGTGAGTTCGGGGTCGAGCAGGGCGGCCTGGGGCAGCAGATGCCAACTGTGAAAACCGAGCTTGCGGCCGTCGTCGACGATCAGGATCGCGCCGCGGGCAACTTCGCTGCCGGTACCGGCTGTCGTCGGCACCGCGATCAGCGGCGCCACGCATTCGCTGATCTTCGCGCTGCCGCCTTCGATGGTGGCGTAGCCGACCAACGGCCCCTCGTGCGTGGCGGCGATGGCCACGCCCTTGGCCAGGTCGATCGACGAGCCGCCGCCGACTGCTATCAGGCCGTCGCAGCCTTGCGCGCGGTACTGCGCTGCGGCGGCGCGCACCGCGGCCTCGGTCGGGTTCGATGGCGTGGCGTCGAACACCGCATGCGGGAGATCGCCGAGTGCCGCGAGCGCCAGGTCGAGCACACCGGCCGCGCGCACACCGGCATCGCTGATCACCAGCGGCTTGGCGATGCCGACGCGAACGCATTCTTCGCGCAGCCGCTGCACCACGCCGGGGTCGAGGTGGATCTGGGTCAGGTACTGGATGTGGGCCATCGGTGGGGCAGGGCAGGCGTTGTGACAGGCCTCAGTATGCTTCGCCCATGACCGAAAACTCAGCACCGAATCGCCGCGAATTTCGCCATCTCGAACGCCTGCGCGTGCGCTGGGCCGAGGTCGACATGCAGCAGATCGTCTTCAACGGCCATTACCTGATGTACTTTGACACCGCAATCGCCGGCTACTGGCGCGCGCTGGCGCTGCCGTATCACGACACCATGACCGCGCTGGGCGGTGACCTGTATGTGCGCAAAGCCACGCTCGACTACGAAGGCTCGGCGCGCTACGACGAGCTGCTCGACATCGGCATCCGCTGCGCGCGCATCGGCACTTCCTCGATGCTGTTGCAGGCCGCTGTGTTCCGCGGCGAGCAGCGGCTGGTGCATGGCGATCTGGTCTATGTCTTCGCCAACCCCGCAACACAGACCGCGTTGCCGGTGCCGGCCGCGCTGCGCGAAGTCTTGCAAGGCTTCGAGGCCGGCGAGCCGATGATCGATGTGCGCAGCGGCGACTGGGCCGCGCTCGGCGCCGAGGCCGGTGGGATCCGCGACGCGGTGTTCATCCAGGAGCAGGGCATCCCGGCGGCACTCGAACATGACGCGGCCGATGCCCTGGCGCTGCATGAGGTGGCCTTCAACCGACTCGGCCGCGCGCTCGGCACCGGGCGGCTGCTCAGCGTCGCGCCCGGCGTGGGCCGGATCGGCCGTCTGGCGGTGCTGGCCAGCGTGCGTGGCGCGGGCGTCGGCCGGCCCTTGCTCGATGCGCTGGTGGTGGCGTCGCGCACGCGCGGCGACCGCGAAGTGCTGCTGCACGCGCAGGCCAGCGCGGTGGGCTTTTACCTGCGCGCCGGCTTCGCGCCGCGTGGCGCGGCGTTCGAAGAAGCCGGCGTGGCACACCAGGAAATGGTGCTCAGCCTCGGCTGACAGCCACGGTTTGCACGGGCCGCAGCGTTCCATCCAACGCCGGCCAGGCCGGCAGCCGGGCACTGCGCTGCGAAACGGCCTGACCCGCGGCGTCGAACTGCCGCTCGATGACACGCACCTCGAGGCCCGCGCTGCCGGCCTGGCCGATCAGCAGCGTCGAGCAGCGCGTGCCGTAGTGCGCGTCGGGCGTGCGGATGAAGGCGGGAGCCAGCCCGCGCTCGCGATCGAGGCCAACGCCGGTGTCGGGCAAGTCGTCATCGGCCACCGGCGAGCGGTCGGCCAGTGCAGCAAACAACTCGGCTTCGAGCGCTGCGAAAGAAACAGAGTGATCGAGCGCTGCCGCCACCGCACTCTTCAGCCGCTGCACCTTCGGCCACCGCGTATCGAGCGCGGCGTTGGACAGGCCGTACAGGCCCGGGCCCAGCGTTCGCGGCGCGTCGGCCCGGTCGTCGGCCCACCACCAGTGGCCATTGGCGATATCGGTGGCCAGCAGGTTGAACGGGTTGTGGCCGCGACCCGCCGTGCTGCGCCAGAAATCGGCGGCGGCGTCGCTCGTGGTCAACCAGGCCGGCACGATCGCTCCGCGCGAGGGTGCGCCGGGTTTGTATCGCGGCAGGTCGCGCACATTGGTCAGCATGGCCAAGCGGCCGTTGCGTGCCAAGCCCATCCACGTGCCGCCGGCCTGCAGGTCGCGCCCGCCGAGCACCGGCTCCACGGTCGGCTCAGGGCGCCACCAGTCGAGCGCGGCGGCGGGGCGCAGCAGGAACTCGTCGCGATTGGCCGCGATCACCAGCGGGTAGCGCGGATGCTGGCCCAGGGCCAGCGCGATCAGGCACATGGCACGACCTGATTGGCGACCAAGCGCAGCCTGAGCCCGTGCGCCCTGAGGTATCGAAGGGCCGTGCAGGGCTTCGATGCCTCAGCCCGAACGGTGGTGTCGAAGCAGTTGCTGCACATCGTCGCTAGTGACAAGTGGCACAAAGACTTCGGCGTGGCGCTCGCCGATGATCCACGCGGCCAGGCGCCGCTGCGCCTGCTGCTCGATGTCGCGCTGCCATGCGGCGGGGACGCCATCGACGCGCGCGTAGGTTTCCATCACGGTCATCAGCTCGGCGCCGTCGTGCGCGCGCCGGCTCAGATTGCAGATCAGTCCTGGCAGTGCCACCTGCAAACCAGCTTGCATCGCGCGCACGCCAGCGATCAGCGCCGCTGCGTCGGCGTGGCGCACACGGTAGTAGACGTAGAGCTGCTCAGGCCCCGGGTTCATGCGACGGCTTCGAGCGGCACGTTGTAGGGCTGCGCCGTGCGCGTCAATGTCGGGCCGTCGGCGGCACCCAGGTGCAGCGTGCCGCCGTCGAGCGCAGCCAGCTTGACCTCGACCAGCGCGACATGCGATCCGGCGAACGACGCGGCGTTGACGACCATGCCGGCCGGCTGCTGCGCATCGGCGCTGTGAAACACCTCCTGGCCGGGCTGTGCGGCGGCATCGCTGGCGAAGACGAAGGCGCGGCGTTTGATCGTGCCGCGGTACTGGCTGCGGGCGACGACCTCCTGCCCGGGGAAGCAGCCCTTTTGAAAGTTGACGCCACCGACGATCTCGAAGTTGATCATCTGCGGCACGAACTGTTCGGCCGTCGCGGCGACGATGCGGGCCACGCCGCTGCTGACTTCGAGCCACTGCCAGGCCTCGGGTGACAGCGCGGGCAGCGCTGGGGCAGGGGCATCGACGGGCAGGGCCAGCAGGTAGCGCGCCAGCCCCAAGGCATCGGGCAGGCGAATGACCTGGCCGCCCGCGACATCGTTGCACTGCCACGGCGACGTTGGCGCGGCGGCGCCGAGCCAGGCGCTAGCCGGCGCGCCTGCCAAGCCACACAAGGATTGCGAGGGCGCCGCATCACTGAGCTTGCATTTCGCGCGCAGCACGAACATCGACAGGCGCTTGAGCGTTGCCGGCAGCACATCGGCACTACAGGCCAGCAGGAACCCGTCGCTGCCGCTGCGCCAGAGCACGCCACTGGCCAGCAGCCGGCCCTTGGCCGAGCAGTAGCCGGCCAGGCGAGCGCTGCGCTCGTCGAGTTGCTGCACGTCTTGCGTCAACTGGCCGTGCAGGAAGCTGGCGGCTTCCGCGCCCTGGGCGCGTATCAGCCCCCAGTCGGATAGGTGCAATGCGCCTTGCAGGGCATTCGGATCGGGCAGGTTCATGCGCCGATTATCATGGGCCGCAGATGAACCTCAGGCTGCACGGTTGATGCGCTGGCTGCTCCGATTTTCGCTGCTGGCGCTGTTGCTGGCCGGGCTGGCCGCCGCAGCGGCTTGGTGGTGGCTGAGCCGGCCGCTGCCCTTGGCAGCCGCTACGGTCGAAGTCTCGATCGAACCGGGTCTGACGCCACGGCGCGTGGCCGAGCTGTGGGTCGAGGCCGGTGTGCAAGCGCCGCCGCGGCTGCTGTACGAGTGGTTCCGCTGGTCGGGCCAATCGCGCCAGATACGGGCCGGCAGCTACGAAGTCGAAGCCGGCATCACGCCGCGCCAATTGCTCGACAAGATGGTGCGCGGCGACCAGGTGCTCGAGACCGTGCGCTTCGCCGAGGGCAGCACCTTCGCGCAACTGCGCCAGGCGCTGGCCCGCGCGCCCGCGCTCAAGCCCGCAACAAGCGACCTGAGCGATGCGCAATTGATGGCCGCATTGGGCGAGCCCACGCAAGCAGCCGAGGGCCGCTTCTTCCCCGACACCTATGCCTATAGCCGCGGCGTCAGCGACCTGACGGTGTTGAAGCGCGCCCACGAAGCGATGCAGCGGCGCCTGGTCAGCGCCTGGGCCGAGCGCGCCAGTGATCTGCCGCTCGCGTCGATGGACGAAGCCCTGATCCTGGCCTCGATCGTCGAAAAGGAAACAGGCCGCGAGGCCGACCGGGCGAACGTGGCCAGCGTGTTCGCCAACCGCCTGCGCCTCGGCATGCCTCTGCAGACCGACCCGACCGTGATCTACGGCCTGGGCGCGGCTTTCGACGGCAACCTGCGCAAGCGCGATCTGCTCGCCGATACGCCATACAACACCTACACCCGGCGCGGCCTGCCGCCGACCCCGATCGCGCTGCCGGGCGCGGCCTCGCTGCGCGCCGCGGTGCAGCCGGCCAAGAGCCGCGCGCTGTACTTCGTGGCCCGCAGCGACGGCAGCGGCGGCAGCGTCTTCAGCGACACGCTGGCCGACCATAATCGCGCCGTCAATCAATTCCAGCGCGGCGGCAAGGCCCCGTCATGACCCTTGCAATGAGCCGCGGCCGATTCATCACCTTCGAAGGCATCGACGGCGCCGGCAAGTCCTCGCACATCGAAGTCCTGGCCGCTTGGCTGCGCGAACGCGGGCTGCCCGTGCTGGTGACCCGCGAGCCCGGCGGCACCACGCTGGCCGAGCGCCTGCGCGAGTTGGTGCTGCACGAAGCGATGGACGCGCTGACCGAAACCCTGCTGGTCTTTGCCGCGCGGCGCGACCACTTGCAGCAAGCCATCGAACCGGCACTGGCCGCTGGCACCACGGTGCTGTGCGACCGTTTCACCGACGCGACGTTTGCCTACCAGGGTAGCGGACGCGGCTTCGACTTGGCGGTGCTGGCGCAACTCGAAAGCTGGGTCCAGCAAGGCCGACAGCCTGACCTGACCTTGTGGTTCGAACTGGCCCCGGCATTGGCGGCCGAGCGCCGCGCCGCAGCCCGCGCGCCCGACCGTTTCGAACGCCAGGACGAAGCCTTCTTTGCCCGCGTTCACGCCGGCTACGAGCAGCGCTGTGCGGCCGAGCCGCAACGCTTTGTGCGTATCGACGCAGTGCAGCCGCGCGACGCGGTGGGGGCGCAGGTGGTGGCCGCCGTGCAATCCCGGCTCGCGAGATGAGCGACACGCCGGCCCCGCTGCCGTGGTTGGCCGCGCCGCTGGCCCAGGGCTTGGCCCTGCGGGCCCATGCGCTGCTGCTGCATGGGCCCGGGGGCGTCGGCCAGTTCGAGCTCGGGCTGGCCTTGGCCACAGGGTGGCTGTGCGAGGCGGCCGAGGGCGCGCCACGCCCCTGCGGCCATTGCCCGAGCTGCCACTTGATGGCCGCGCAGGCCCACCCCGATTTCCACCTGTTGCTGCCCGATGCGCTGCGCGAGCCGCTGGGCTGGGGCGCAGCGGAGGAGGGCGATGACAGCGGCAAGTCGGGCAAGGGCAAGGCCAAACCGAGCAAGGACATCCGCGTCGAGTCGGTGCGTGCCGCGATCGAATGGGGCCAGAAAACCAGTTCGCGCGCCCGCGCCAAGGTGATCCTGGTGCACCCGGCGCAGGCGATGAACCTGATCGCAGCCAATGCCCTGCTGAAGACGCTCGAAGAGCCGGCAGGCCGGCTGCGCCTGGTGCTGACCGCGCACGACCCCGAAGCCTTGCTGCCGACCGTGCGCAGCCGCTGCCAGCGCCTGCGACTCGACCTGCCGAGCGCGGCCGAGTCGCTCGCCTGGCTGAGCCAGCAAGGGGTGGTTCGACCTGAGGTGCTGCTGGCCGCCGCCGGTGGTCAGCCGCTCGATGCCGCGGCGATGGCCGCCGACGGCATCGACAGCGTTGCGTGGGAGCGCCTGCCAGGCGCTGTGCGCCGCGGCCAGGCCGCGCTGGTGGCCGATTGGCCGCTGGTGCGCCTGGTCGATGCCTTGCAGAAGCTGTGCCACGACCTGATGTGCCTGCGCGCCGGTGCGGCGCCGCGCTACTTCGCCGCCGCCGTGCTCGAGCCGCTGCCGCAGCCCGCCGGCCCGGCATGGCCGGCCTTGGCCGAATGGTCGCGCGAGCTGGTGCAGGCCGCGCGCCACGACGAGCACCCCTGGCATGCCGGCCTGCGCAGCGAGGCCCTGGTCGGGCAGGGCGCCCGGCTGTGGCAAACGCCACGCTCGCCGCTGCCCGCGGTGCGCCGGCCATTGGATACACTCGGCGCTCGATGAGCGAAGCCGTCACCCGCACCACCCAAGCCAACGCCCCCGCGAACACATCGGGCCGGCCGAGCGTGATTCAGTTGGTGTTTCGCGAGAAGGGGGCGCTGTATGCCGCTTACATCCCGCTGTTCGCCGATGGCGGCCTGTTCGTGCCGACCACTCGCGACTACAAGCTCGGCGAGGACATCTACCTGCTGCTGTCGCTACCTGACGACCCGCAACGCTACCCGGTGGCCGGCAAGGTCGGCTGGATCACGCCGGTGAATGCCTCGGGCGGCCGCACCCAGGGCGTGGGCGTGCGATTCCCTGGCGACGAGAAGACCCGTGTGCTCAAGCAGCGCATCGAGGAGCTGCTAGGCACCTCGATCCAGTCGGCCAAGCCCACGCAAACCATCTGACGGGCCTTGCCGCGCGGCCCAGCGGCCGCCGGCTGCTGCCAGCGCTGCCGATGTACGTCGATTCCCACTGCCACCTCAGCTTCGAGGGCCTGCACGAGCGCATCGACGAGGTGCGCGCGGCGATGGCCGCGGCCGAAGTCGACCGTGCGCTGGTTATCTGCACCACGCTCGAGGAGTTCGACACCGTGCATGCACTGGCGCTGCGTTTTCCGAATTTCTGGGCCAGTGCCGGCGTGCACCCCGACAATGAAGGCGTGCGTGAGCCGAGCGTCGCTGATTTGCTCGAACGCGCCGCCCTGCCGCGCGTGGTGGCGATCGGCGAAACGGGCCTCGACTACTACCGCCTGGGCGACCGCACTGTGGCCGGCATGGCCTGGCAGCGCGAGCGCTTTCGCGTCCACATCCGTGCCGCGCGGGCGTGCGCCAAACCGCTGGTGATCCACACCCGCAGCGCCAGTGCCGACACGCTGGCGATCCTGTGCGAGGAGGGGGGTGAAGCGGCTGGCGGCGTGTTCCATTGCTTCACCGAGACGGCCGAGGTCGCGCGGGCCGCCCTCGACCTGGGCTTTTACATCTCGTTTTCGGGCATCCTGACCTTTCGCAACGCCCAGGATCTGCGCGACGTGGCCGCCTTCGTGCCGCTGGATCGCCTGCTGATCGAAACCGACAGCCCCTACCTGGCGCCCGTACCCTTTCGCGGCCGGCCAAACCAGCCGGCCTATGTGCCCTTCGTGGCCAAGCAGGTGGCCGAGCTGAAGCAACTGCCGCAGGCCGAGATCGCCCGTATCACCAGTGCCAATTTCGAGCGCCTTTTCCGGCCGGAGCCATGATGAGAAAGAACTTTAGAATATTCGTGTATCTCATTATCAGCGCTGCATTTGTCACCGCACATGCCGGCACCTACGAGGACTTTTTCCTGGCCGTCAATCGCGATGACGGCGACACCGTCAAAGCCTTGGTGCAGCGTGGCTTCGACGCCAATTCACGCAACCCGGAAGGCCAGACGGCCTTGCATCTGGCCTTGCGCGACCAGTCGCCGCGGGTGGCGCAGGCGCTCTGGGCCAGCCCGGCCCTGGACGTCAATGCCGTCAACGCCCATGGCGAAACGCCGCTGATGATGGCCGCCTTGCGTGGCGACCTCGACTGGGCCCGGCGCCTGCGCGAGCGCGGCGCCAAGGTGCACCAGGAAGGCTGGTCGCCCCTGCATTACGCGGCCACCGGCACCGAGCCGAAGATCGTGGCCTTGCTGCTCGACCGCGGGGCGCCGATCGATGCGCCGGGCCCGAACAAGACCACGCCGCTGATGATGGCTGCACGCTATGGCGCTGAGGCAACGGTGGACCTGCTGTTGGCGCGCGGCGCTGACAAGCGGCTGCGCAATGACCGCGACCTCGACGCCGCGGGCTTCGCCAAATCGGTCGACCGGGCGTACCTGCTGGCTCGCCTGGCCACGCCGCCGCGCTGACCGTGCGGTCAGGCACAACCTGACAAGGCTTGTGGTGCGCGGCTGACTTTCATCAGCCGCTGGTCGTGGCTAAAGTGAATGCAGCTCTTTTGTTCGACATTCACCGGAGATCCGACCATGCACAGCTCCAGCCACGCCGCCAACCCGTTCGAGATGCTGATCGACCCGCAGGCGATCCTGCGCGCCGTCGAAGGTTCGAGCCGCCTGCGCAGCTTGCAGAGCAAGGTCTGGCGACCGCTGGACAGGCCGGCCAAGTCCAATGCGGCCGGGCCTGCGGATCAGGTCGCGTTCGATGCACGGATCGATGGTGTCGAGATCCCTTTTGATCCGATCTGAATGCACGACAATGTATATTATGTTAACTCTCTGACGAATTTGCTCAGAGCGATTGGGCTGATCACGGTGCACAGCGCCGCAGCCCACCGACCCCTCACTTGCGCGCTGGCGCCGCGCCCTTCTTCTCAGCTTCCAGCAGTTCGTGCGCCTCCTTCGCGTCCTGAGGCGCGGCGGCATCGGCAGCTTGCTTGACCTTGCCGGACTGCACGAACTTCTTCACCGACGCACGGTGGCGGCGCGCCGCGATGTAGTTGCCTTCGCCTTGAAGCGCGGGGTCGAACGGGGCTTTCTTCATGGTCAATGTCCTGCGTGAATGGGGGTGCCCATCGTCATGCAGCTCAGCAGGATTGCGCATCGGCGCTCAGGCCGGCCGCGTGTCGGTCTTGGCCGACATCACGTCATGCGGCCGTGCCAATGGCGGCCTGTCCTACGCTGCCAGGTCGCGCCGCCTGATCGCGCCGGCGCGTCGGCTTGCCTACAGTGGCGCCAACCCGCAAGGAGCGCGCCATGGCCTACCGACCTGTCCTGCCGATCAACAGCGCTGCCAAGGTGGCCGCGTCAACAGTGCCCGCCGCGCCGCCGACCCAGGCCACAGTGCCACTTGAACTACCGCATGAGCGTGACGAGTCCGTGGGCAACACGGACCCGCCGCGCCGGGTGATCGTGCAGGCCAAGCGCGATCTCGATGGCGGCATGTTCGACACCGACATGCGCGCCACGCCCGGCCTGGACGCCGAATGGCGCGGCAGGCTGGTGCCTGGCGCAGGTGGCAAGCCGCCTGCCGGCACGGCCTGACCTGGCGGATTGCTTATGAGAGCCCGCGGCCGGCGCAAGCGCCCTACACGCCCGCGGCTGCGGACTTGGCAGCGACCCTGATCGCGACCCCCGGGCTTTCGCTGCCGGCGATCACTGCCTCGAGTACGCGCATCGCCAGCACGCCGTCGTCGATCGTCGGCAGGTCGGTCACTTGCCCGTCGAACTGAGCAAAGAAAGCGCCGAACAAGGCGTTGTAGCCTTTGAAGTCTTCGTTGGCGGCCGCCGTGAAGTTGGGCTTCCAGGCCAGCGTGTCGACGCCGTCGGCCAGGGTCACACTCTGCAGCCGCTCCATCGGCGTGCCGCGCGATTGCAGGGTGCCGAGCACGACCGTGCCGATGGCGCCGTTGGCGAAACCGAAATGCACATGCAGCAGCAGCTTGCCGGGCGCGGGCTCATGGCGGAACACCGTGACCTGCTCGACCGGTGCGACGAAATAGCGCACCAGGTCCATGTAGTGCACGCAGTGGTGCAGGTAGAAATTGCGGTAGTCGACGCTGCCGGCAAAGTAGGTCGGCGCGGTCATGTACACGCCGAAGAAACCGGCCACGGGGCCGAACTCGGGCGACTTGACGATGTTGTAGGCGATGCGGTTGGCGGTGGAAAAGCGCTTCATGAAGCCGCCGCCGACCGTGCGCCCTGCCGCTGCGGCCGTGCTGGCGATGGCCTGGGCGTCGGCGGCGCTGGCGCCACAGGGTTTTTCCATGAAGACATGGCAGCCGCGTTCCAGCGCGGCAATCGGGAGATCACGGTGCGCCACTGGGCCGGCGGCCATGCCGACCACGTCGATGCCGGGCAGCGCCAGCAGTTCGCGGTGGTCTGTGGCCACATGGGCCACGCCGTAGCGCCGGCCGATGCGCGCGGCGGCACTGGCATCGAGGTCACACACCCCCACCAGTTCCACGTCGTGGCGCATCAACTGCGGCAGCAGCATCTGCTCGGCATGGCGGCCGCAGCCGATCCAGAGCATCCGGTGGGCGGTCATGCTCGGGCTCCGTTCAGGTGCAAGAGATTGCGCAAGAAACTGTAGGCAGCAGCGAGTTCAGGCTGCTCGTCGCGCGCCGGGGGTTTCCATTGCGCGAACGGGATGCCGATGCGCTCGTCGCTGCGACGGAACGGCTCGAGCGTGATCCAGCCGGGGTAGTCGATATCGGCCAGCACACGAACGACAGCGGTCCAGTCGATGTGGCCGCTGCCGAGGTGGCCGCGGTGGTTTTCGTTGGCCTGGAAATGGATCAGGTGCCGCCCTGCCGCACGGATCGCGCCGGCGATGTCGTCGCCTTCCATGTTCATGTGGAAGGGGTCGCGCACCAGGCCGACGGCGTCGTGGTCGATCAGGCCCATCAGCGCCACGCCCTGCTGCGTGGTGTTGAGGATGTCGGTCTCGAAGCGGTTGAGGGGTTCGACACCGAGCTTCACGTTCGCCGCAGACGCGATCGGCGCGGCTTCGCGCAGGCCCTCGACGCACCAGGCTTCGCGGCGCTGGCGCAGGGCCTCGTCCACAGGGTGCGGCGCACGGGCCGCGAAGACCAGCGGGTTGCCATACAACGGCCCGCCCGCCACCCCTGCCCCCAATGCGTGCGCGACCTCGACGCAGTAGCGCAGGTAGTCGCGCCCTGCCCTGCGCCGCGCCTCGTCGTCGGCGCATAGATTGCGGTCGAGGTTGACTCGCGCGGCCAATGCCACGCCAAGGCCTTCGTCGTTCAACGCGCGGCGGGTCGCCGCCAGGTCGAGCTCGCCCGGCTCGGGCACCAGCAGCTCGACAAAGTCAAAGCCCGCCGCGCGCCAGCGCGCGAACTGCGGGAAATGCGCGGCTGTGAACGGGCGCTTCCACGAGGTGATGAAGATGTAGATGCCGGTGGCGATCACGCCCGGCATCGCCAGCGGCAGCACCACCTTGACCATGGCGCCCAGCGCCGTGCAGCCGTCGACCATCGCCGCTTCGTCGAGGCTGCGCGGGATGGCATCGAAGTAGCTGGTCATCATCCAGGTGGCGAACGGGATCGAGAAGGTCGAGTGCGCCAGGATCAGCGCCAGGTGGGTGTCGAGGATGCCGAGCACGCGCATCGTGATGAACAGCGGGATGATCAGCAGCACGATCGGGAACATGTTGATCAGCAGGAAGCTCATCATCCGCATGCGCCGCCCGGCGAAGCGGTAGCGCGAGAAGGCGTAGGCGGCGGGCAGGCTTAGCGCCAGGCCCAGCGCCACCGTGCCCAGCGCGACCACCAGGCTGTGCCCAAGGTTGGCGATGAAGCTGGTCTTGGTGAACAGGCGCAGGTAGTTGGCCGGCGTCAGCGCTTCGGGCAGCAACGTTCGCTGCGGCGAGAACAGCGTGGCCTCGGGCCGCACCGAAGTGATCAGCATCCACAGGTAGGGTCCGAGCGCGAAGAGCACGATGGCGAGCATCGGGAGGTGCAGCGTCAGCGCGCGGCGCAGGGCGGTCGGGCGCGGGCCGGCGATATTCACCGCAGCTCCTTTCCGACGCGCCGCAGGTAGAGCACGATCAGGCCCAGCAGCAGCACTGAAAACGTCACCGCCAGCGCCGTGCCATAGCCGAAATCCATGCTGCCGTAGGTGCGCTTGAAGGCGTACAGCGGCAGCGTGTGGGTGGCGTAGCCGGGGCCGCCGCCGGTCATCACGACGATGACGTCGATCGAATTCGCGACCCAGATCAGGCGCAACATCACGGCCGTGACGAGCACGCCCTTCAGCCCCGGCAGCGTGACTTCGCAGAACAGTTGCCACGGCGTGGCGCCATCGATGGCGGCGGCTTCATACAGCGCGTCCGGACTCGCCTGCAACCCGGCCAGGATCATGATCGCGAAAAACGGGAAACCCTGCCAGACCAGCGCCAGGATGATCGCGAACAGCGCCGTGCCCGGCTGCGTCAGCCACGGCACCGCCTCGCCCGCCAGGCCCACGCGCAACAGCAAGTCTTGAACAGGCCCACCTGCGGCCGGTACATCCAGGACCACATCAGCGCGATCACCACGCTCGGCAAGGCCCACGGAATCAGGATCAGGCTGCGCGCCAGGCCGCACCAGGCGAAGCGCTGGTTGAGCAGCAGCGCGGCGGCCAGGCCGAGTGCCAGTTGCAGCGGCACCGTCAGGCCGATCCACAGCAGCGTGCGCCCGAGCGAAGACCAGGCCACAGGGTCTTGCGCAATCGCCAGGTAGTTGTCCAGGCCGATGAAGCGCACATCGCGCGGCTTCCACAGGATCTGGTGGTACAGGCTGGTGACCACCGCCTGCAGCATTGGCAAGAACACCAGCGCCAATGTCGCCAGCACGGCCGGCGACATCAGCACATAGGGCAAGGCGTCGAAGCGACGCCCTGACAAGCGCCTCACTTGGTGGCGTAATGCTTGGCGATGGCTTCCATCATCTGCGCCGAAGTCTCCTCACCATTGAGTGCGCGCTGCATGTTCGTCGGCCAGACGTTGGAGACGAAGTCCGAGGTCTGCGGCACGGCCGGCAGGATCGCGGCGAAGGGCAGTGAATCGGCCGTGGCCTTGGCGAATCGCGGCTGGAAGGCAACCTGGCCGCCGCCGCTCTTGGTCACCGTCATCTGCCCTGTCGCGCCGACGAACTTGACGTTGCCCTCGCGTTCCGACATGTAGGCCATCCACTTCCAGGCCGCGGCCTTGGCCAAGCTGCCCTTGAACATCGCGTGGGCCTCGTCGCCGAACGAGGTCCAGCGCTTGCCGCCGCAGGCCGGCACCGGCACCGGCACGGCACGGCACGGCAGACACCTTGTCGCCCAGGGTGTCGTTCATCGTCTTCGATGAGCCGATGTGGTGGAAGATCATCGCTGTCTGCCCCGACTTGAAGCCGTTGATGATCTCGTTGAAGCCGTCATTGGGCGCAGAGGGCGGCACCACCTTGTGCGTGCGCATCAGGTCGACGTAAAACTGGTTGGCGGCCACCGCTTTCGCAGTGGTGAGTTCGGCCGGCTTCATTGCCACCTGCGACAGCACGAACGGGCCCCAGTTGTCCTGCCCGCCGCGGCCGCCGCGCATGCCAAAGCCGCATTGCGGTGTGCCGCCGTTGGCGGCCGCGGCCACGGTGAGCTTCTTCGCCGCGTCGACGAAGGCTTCGCAGGTGGCGGGCGGTTGCAGCCCAGCCTTGGCGAACAGGTCGGCGCGATAGTAGAGGTAGATCACCACGTACTGAAGCGGCAGGTAGTACTGCTTGCCGTCG
>JANOKY010000295.1:0-1791 GCA_031419635.1 Burkholderiales bacterium
GCCCAGCCCGCCCATCATCGCCTGGCCCTCGCCGCCGATGTTGAACAGGCCGGCGTGGAAAGCCACTGCCACCGCCAGGCCGGTGAAGACGAAGGTGGTGGTGTAGTACAGCGTGTAGCCGATGCCGGCGCGGCTGCCGAACGCGCCCTTGACCAGCAGCACCAGCACCTGCAATGGATCCTGGCCGATCATCACGAGCACGATGGCTGACACGGCGAAGGCCATCGCCAGATTGATCAGCGGCAGGACGATCAGGTCGAGCCAGCGCGGCAAGGCCGTCGAGGCGATCACGCTGCCGCCCTCACGCTGCCGCCAATTCGCCCTGCCCTGCCCCGCCCATCAAGCGCCCCAGCGCCGCGATGCTGCAAGCGTCGATCCGCAACTCGCCGGTGATGCGGCCGCCACACATCACCAGCACGCGGTCGGCCAGCGCCAGGATCTCGTCGAGCTCCGACGACACCAGCAGCACGGCGCCGCCGCTGTCGCGCAGCGCGCGCAGGCGGCCGTGGATGAATTCGATCGCGCCGATGTCGACACCGCGCGTCGGCTGGCCGACCAGCAGCACGCGCGGCTCGGTCAGCGCCTCGCGGGCGAGCACCAGTTTTTGCTGGTTGCCGCCGGAGAAGTTGCCGCATTTGAGGGTGATGTCGCGCGGGCGCACGTCGTAGCGCGCCATCATCGCGGCGGTATCGCCTTGCATCACCGGCTGGCGCAGCCAGCCGAGCCAGTCGTAGCGCGGTCGCTGCTGGTAGCCGAGCACGGCCGACTCCCAGGCCGCGAAGGGCAGCACCAGGCCGCGGCGGTGGCGGTCTTCGGGCACATGCGCGATACGCAGTTCGCGGGCGCGCCCGGGCCGCAGCCAATGCGCGGGCGTGAAGGTGTGGCCATCGACCTCCAGCGTGCCGGCCTGCGGCGTGAGCAGCCCCGCCAGGGCGTCGAGCAGTTCGCTCTGGCCGTTGCCGGAAACGCCGGCGATGCCGACGATTTCACCGGCGCGCAAGGCCAGCGAGACCCCGGCCAGGCGCGGCACACCCAGGCTGTCGCGCCATTGCAGGCCTTGTGCGCGCAGCAGCACCTCGCCGGCCCGCGCGGCGCTGGCATTGGCGGCGCGACCGAGGTTCACGGGACGGCCGACCATCGCCTGCGCCAGGCCATCCAGGCTGGTGTCGGCAATGCGCGTGTCCAGCACCACGGCGCCGCCACGCATGACAGTCACGGCATCGGCCAGGGCCATGATCTCCTTGAGTTTGTGGGTGATCAGCAGGATCGTCGTGCCGCGCTCGCGCAGCCCACGCAAGGTGACGAACAACTGCTCGGTTTCCTGCGGCGTGAGCACGGCGGTGGGCTCGTCCAGGATCAGGATGCGCGCGCCGCGGTAGAGCGCCTTGAGGATTTCCAGCCGCTGGCGCTCGCCGACCGGCAGCTCGGCGACGGCCTTGTCCAGATCGACCACCAGGCCGGTGTCCTGCATCAAGGCGTCGAGCCGCGCCCGCACCTGGGCGCGGGCACTCGGCAGGAACCACGAAGGCTCGGCGCCGAGCATCACGTTGTCGAGTGCGCTGAAGGTTTCGACGAGCATGAAATGCTGGTGCACCATGCCGATGCCCAGCGCAATGGCGTCGCGCGAGTGGGCGATGCGCGCCGGCCGGCCGTGTTTATCGTTGCTGCCGCTTTCGGCCTGGTAGAAGCGGTACAGTTTCTACTTCAAGGTGCTCTTGCCGGCACGGTTTTCGCCGACGATGCGTTGCACGGTGCCGGCCGCCACGGTCAGATCAACTGCGATGTTGGCGT
>JANOKY010000296.1:0-3348 GCA_031419635.1 Burkholderiales bacterium
AATCCCACGCACTGAGACAAAGGGCGCAGATCGCACAAAGCCGGCCATTGCGAGTCGGTTTTGTTTGGGCTACGGTGTTCATTATTAGAATTCAAGTTCTATATACGAACTTTCAGGCCCGCACTGCCGATGATCAACAAGCTATTCGATTCGCCTGCTACAGCGCTGGCCGACCTGCATGACGGCGCCACGGTGATGATCGGCGGCTTCGGCACCGCCGGCCTGCCCAATGAACTGATCGATGCGTTGATTGAGCGCGGCAGCCGCGGGCTGACGATCGTCAACAACAACGCCGGCAATGGCGACACCGGCCTGGCCGCGCTGCTCGCCGCCAAGCGGGTGCGTAAGATCATCTGCTCGTTCCCGCGCCAGGCCGACAGCCACCATTTCGACGCGCTCTACCGCGCCGGCCAGATCGAGCTGGAACTCGTGCCGCAGGGCAACCTGGCCGAGCGCATCCGCGCTGCGGGGGCCGGCATCGGCGGCTTCTTCACCCCCACCGGCTACGGCACCGAGCTGGCCAAGGGCAAGGAAACGCGCGTCATCGATGGCCGCGGCTACGTGCTCGAAGCACCGATCCACGCCGACTTCGCGTTGATCAAGGCCGAGCGCGGCGACCGCTGGGGCAACCTGACCTACCGCATGACGGCACGCAACTTCGGCCCGATCATGGCCATGGCCGCCAAGGTGGCGGTGGCCACCGTGCACGAGGTGGTGCCGCTGGGCAGCCTCGACCCCGAAGCCATCGTCACGCAAGGCCTGTTCGTGCAGCGCGTGGTCCAGGTCCAGCGCACGGCCACCTCGGCCGGCGGCTTCAAACTGGCAGCATGAACATGGCAAACAAGTGGACCCGCGACGAGATGGCCCGGCGCGTGGCGCGCGACATCCATGACGGCGCGATCGTCAACCTCGGCATCGGCCTGCCGACCCTGGTGGCCAACCACATCCCGGCCGACCGCGAAGTCATCCTGCACAGCGAAAACGGCGTCATCGGCATGGGCCCGGCGCCGGCCGCGGGCGAGGAAGACTACGACCTGATCAACGCCGGCAAGCAGCCGGTGACCCTGCTGCCCGGCGGCGCCTTCTTCCACCACGCCGACAGCTTCGCGATGATGCGTGGCGGCCACCTCGACATCTGCGTGCTCGGCGCCTTCCAGGTCGCGGCCAATGGCGACCTGGCCAACTGGCACACCGGGGCGCCGGAGGCGATTCCGGCGGTCGGCGGCGCGATGGACCTGGCCATCGGCGCGAAGAAAACCTTCGTGATGATGGAGCACCGCACCAAGGGCGGCGACAGCAAGATCGTGCCGGCCTGCAGCTACCCGCTGACCGGCGTGGCCTGCGTCAGCCGCATCTACACCGACCTGGCAGTGATCGACATCACACCGGCCGGCCTGAAGCTGGTCGACAAGGTCGAAGGCTTGAGCTTCGATGAATTGCAGCGCGCCACCGGCGTGCCGCTGATCGCCTGACCCGCCATGCACCACGCCTACATCTGCGACGCCGTTCGCACCCCCTTCGGCCGCTACGGCGGCGCGCTGTCGTCGGTGCGCGCCGACGACCTCGGCGCCGTGCCGTTGCGCGCGTTGATCGAGCGCAATCCCAACGTCGACTGGCAGGCTGTCAGCGACGTGATCTTCGGCTGCGCCAACCAGGCCGGCGAAGACAACCGCAACGTCGCGCGCATGAGCGCGCTGCTGGCGGGGCTGCCTTTCGGAGTGCCCGGCTCGACCGTCAACCGCCTGTGCGGCTCCGGCCTGGACGCCATCGGCAGCGCGGCGCGGGCCATCAAGAGTGGCGAGGCCGGATTGATGATCGCCGGCGGCGTCGAGAGCATGAGCCGCGCACCTTTCGTGATGCCCAAAGCCGAGAGCGCGTTCTCGCGCGCCAACGCGGTCTACGACACCACCATCGGCTGGCGCTTCGTCAACAAGGCCATGAAAGAGTTGTACGGCGTCGATTCGATGCCCGAGACGGCCGAGAACGTGGCCAGCGATTTCAAGATCGAGCGCGAAGCGCAGGACCGCATGGCGCTGGCCTCGCAAATGAAGGCCGTGGCGGCACAGCAGCGCGGCTACTTCGACGCCGAGATCGTGCCGGTGACGATCGCACAGAAAAAGGGCGACGCGATCGTCGTAACCCAGGACGAGCACCCGCGCGCCACCTCGCTCGAAGCGCTGGCCAAGTTGAAGGGCATCGTGCGCCCCGATGGCACGGTCACCGCCGGCAATGCCTCAGGGGTGAACGACGGCGCCTGCGCGCTGCTGCTGGCCAGCGAGGCCGCCGCCAAGACCCATGGCCTGACGCCGCGCGCCCGCGTCGTCGGCATGGCCACCGCGGGTGTGCCGCCGCGGGTGATGGGCATCGGCCCGGCCCCGGCCACGCGCAAAGTGCTCGAACTCGCCGGCCTGAGGCTGGCGCAGATGGACGTGATCGAACTCAATGAAGCCTTTGCCGCACAGGGGCTGGCGGTGCTGCGTGAACTCGGCCTGGATGACGACGATCCACGCGTCAACCCGAACGGTGGCGCGATCGCGCTGGGCCACCCCTTGGGTGCCAGCGGAGCCCGGTTGGCGACCACCGCCGTCAACCAGTTGCACGCCAGCGGCGGCCGCTACGCGCTGTGCACGATGTGCATAGGGGTCGGCCAAGGCATTGCGGTGATCCTAGAACGCGTATGAGACCAGGAGACACAACATGGATGACTACATCGAATCGTCGGCACCGGCCGCCGACCCCAGCCACAGCCAGACCGAATCGCCAGGCCCCTTGAAGCGCGACCTCGTCGCCGGCCTCGAAAAGGGCCTGGCGGTGATCGAAGCCTTCGACCAGGAGCGGCCGCGCCTGACCATCAGCGAAGTGGCCGAGCGCACCGGCCTGACGCGTGCTGCGGCGCGCCGCTACCTGCTCACGCTGACGCACCTGGGCTTCGTCCACCAGGAGCGCAAGATGTTCGCGCGGGCACCGCGGGTACTGCGGCTGGCGCAGAGCTACATGCATTCGGCGCGCCTGCCGCGCGTGGTGCAGCCGGCCCTGGTCGAGCTGGCCAACAGCCTCAAGGAAGCCTCGGCGGCCAGCGTGCTCGACGACGCCGACGTGATCTGCATCGCCGCCACCACGGCCGGACGCAATGTTTCGGCCACGCTTCAGCCGGGCATCCGCGTGCCGGCCTACTGCACCGCCAACGGCCGCGTTCTGGTGGCCGCGATGCCACCCGAACGCGCCGATGCCTGGCTGGCACAGCAAACGCTGCGGGCGCTGACGCCGCACACCATCACCCGGCCCGAGCGGCTGCGCGCCGAGCTGCAGCGCACACGCGAGCAGGGTTATGCCACGGTCGACCAGGAA
>JANOKY010000297.1:0-9594 GCA_031419635.1 Burkholderiales bacterium
CGTCGGCTCGAACATCCCGGACGGTATCGAGATCAAGGCCAAGCGCGATGCCTCGGGCAAGCCGCTCGACGGCATCCCGTTCCACCCGTACTACACGGTGCACGACATCCTGGGCGTGTCGGTGTTCCTGATCATATTCACCGCGATCATCTTCCTGGCGCCCGAGATGGGCGGCTACTTCCTCGAGTACAACAACTTCATCCCGGCCGACCCGCTGAAGACTCCCTTGCACATCGCCCCGGTGTGGTACTTCACGCCGTACTACTCGATGCTGCGCGCGACCACTGACCCGATGGTCAACGTGTTTTGCGCGCTGGTCGGGCTGGGTGCCCTCATGGCGGTGTGGAAGGGCGGCCTGTCGGGCCTGGCCAAGGTCGGCGTGGTCATCGCCGCGGCCGTGGCGATCGTGTTGCTCAAGACCTTCGACGCCAAGTTCTGGGGCGTGGTGGTGATGGGCGGCGCGGTGATGATCCTGTTTGCGCTGCCCTGGCTCGACCGCAGCCCGGCCAGGTCGATCCGCTACCGGCCGGGCTGGCACACGCTGGTGTATGCCGTGTTTGTCGTCGTCTTCCTGATCCTGGGCTGGCTCGGAATCGAACCGGTTTCGGACAACAAGACCTTGATGGCGCAGATCGGCACGGTGTATTACTTCGGCTTCTTCCTGTTGATGCCGTGGTGGAGCCAGCAGGGCGAGTTCAAGCCGGTGCCCGACCGCGTGGTGTTTCAGGCGCACTGACGGGAACGATGACCATGATCAAGCAACTCCTGAGAACCCTTCTGCTGTCGCTGCTGCTGTCGGCTGGCGCCGCGCAGGCCAGCGAAGGCGCCCTGGCCTGGGACAGGTTCCCGGTCGAGAAGCTGACCGATGACGCTGCTCTGCAACACGGCGCCAAGCTGTTCGTCAACTACTGCCTGAACTGCCACTCGGCGGCCTACGTGCGCTACAACCGGCTGGGCGACATCGGCCTGACCGAAGTGCAGATCAAGAGCAACCTGGTGTTTGGCGGCGGCAAGGTCGGCGACACGATGAAGGTGGCGCTGGACGCCAAGCAGGCCAAGGAATGGTTCGGTGCCACGCCGCCCGACCTGTCGGTGATCGCGCGCTCGCGCTCGGCCGCCGGCCAGGGCAGCGGCGCCGACTACCTCTACACCTACCTTCGCACCTACTACCGCGACGACAGCAAGCCCACCGGCTGGAACAACCTGGCCTTTCCCAACGTCGGCATGCCGCATGCGCTGTGGCAGTTACAGGGCGAGCGCCAGCCGATCTTCGAGAAGAAGACCGAGCATGGGCGCGACACGGAGGTCTTCACCGGCCGCTGGGAAGTGACCCAGGCCGGCACGCTCGACCCCCGCTCCTACGATGCCGCGGTGGCCGACCTGGTGGCCTTCCTGCAATGGGCCGGCGAGCCGGTGCAGAAGTCGCGCGTGCAGCTCGGCGCCTGGGTGCTGCTGTTCCTGTCGCTGTTCACCGTGATCGCGTGGCGCCTGAACGCTGCGTACTGGAAGGACATCAAGTAACCACCGCCCCGCCTGCAGCGCAGTGATTGCGGACCTCGCAGCCACTGCGCTTCGTGTTTTGAGACCGTCTCAAAATCCCCATTCGCACTGATCACCAGCAAGGGAGCCCCTCACCATGATGGTGCTTTATTCCGGAACCACCTGCCCCTACTCGCACCGCTGCCGCTTCGTGCTGTTCGAGAAAGGCATGGACTTCGAGATCCGCGACGTCGACCTGTTCGCCAAGCCCGAAGACATCGCGCTGATGAACCCGTACAACGAAGTGCCGATCCTGGTTGAGCGCGACCTGATCCTGTACGAGTCGCACATCATCAACGAGTACATCGACGAGCGTTTCCCGCACCCGCAACTGATGCCGGGCGACCCGGTGGCGCGGGCCCGCGTGCGCCTGTTCCTGTTCAACTTCGAGAAGGAGTTGTTCGCCAACGTCAACATTCTCGAAGCGCGCAATGGCGTCAAGGGCACCGAGAAGCAGTTGGAGAAAGCGCGCGGCCAGATCCGCGACCGCCTGACCCAGCTCGCGCCAATCTTCCTGAAGAACAAGTTCATGCTCGGCGACGATTTTTCGATGCTCGACGTGGCCATCGCCCCGCTGCTCTGGCGCCTGGATTACTACGGCATCGACCTGTCGAAGAACGCGCTGCCGTTGCTCAAGTACGCCGAGCGCATCTTCTCGCGCCCGGCCTACATCGAGGCGCTGACGCCGTCCGAGAAGGTGATGAGGAAGTAAAGCGGTGGCGGTTCCGACGGCTCCGGAAGGCCAGGGCAGCTCGACGCGGCCCTACCTGATCCGTGCGCTGCACGACTGGTGCACCGACAACGGCTTCACGCCCTATGTCGCGGTCCATGTCGATGCCAGCGTGCAGGTGCCGCAGGAGTACGTCAAGAACAACGAGATCGTGCTCAACGTCGGCTTCGAGGCCACCAGCGGCTTGAAACTCGGCAACGAGCAGATCGAGTTCAAGGCCCGCTTCGGCGGTTCGGCGCGCGAAATCGTCGTGCCGATCGACCATGTGGTGGCGATCTATGCCCGCGAGAATGGCCAGGGCATGGCCTTCCCGGTGCCGAGCGCCGCGGGCAGCGGCAGCAGTGGCGGCCCGACCGTGCTGCCGGCGGGCGACGGAGTGGTGCGCACGGCGCCGCGCCTGTCGGCGGTCGACGCCCCAGCGCCGTCGGCCGCCGACGTGACCCCCCCGCCCGAGCCGCCAACCCCTGCCGGCCCCGGCGGTGTGCGGCCCTCGCTCAAGCGCATCAAGTAACGTCCTGCTCGCGGCGGCGACCTAGAATCGCCGCCGTCAGCGCCGACTTAGCTCAGTTGGTAGAGCACCCGCCTTGTAAGCGGAAGGTCGTCCGTTCGATTCGGACAGTCGGCACCACAACCGAAACCGGAGCGGTCAGCGTGTGCGAATGTGCACGCGGATCGGCAGGTCCGGCCAGCCCTGCTCCCTTAACGTGTCGGCCAGACGCGGCAGCAGGTGGCGCAACTTGGCGGCAACGGCCGCATTGGAGGCCAGCAAGGACCAGCCTTCGGCGTCGATCGGACCGGGCCGCACCTGCGCCTTCATTGGGTCGGGCAGGTGCAGGGCAATAGTGGCGTAACGCGCGTTCGATTGCGCCAGGCGCCGCGCCAGGCTGGCCAAGCTTTCGTTCTGGTCCAGCGCGCGGGCCAGGCTCATACCCAACGGCACGCTCGCGGATGAAGGTTTGGCGCTGGCCATGCAAAGGAGTTTAGGCGGATGCAAGTCCTCGTCACCCACGGCAGCCTGGCGCAAACCCGCGTGCTGCACTTCAACCGCTGGCAGCTCGGTGCGGCATTGGCGGCGTTGACCGCGGTGCTGATGCTGCTGTCGGGCACGATCTATCACTTCGTCTTCCTGACCGCAGCGCGCGAAGGCTGGCCGGTGGTCAGCCAGATCGTCAAGCTGGTGGTGCGTGACGAGTTCGCTCAGCGCGACCGCTTCCTGCGCGAGAACCTCGACGCGATGGCCAAGAAGGTCGGCGAAATGCAGGCCAAGCTGCTCAAGCTCGAAGCCATGGGCGACCGCGTCTCGGGCCTGGCCGGCGTCAAGCCCGAAGAGTTCAAGCCGCTGCTGCGTTCGGCCGTGGAGCCTGCGAGTGCGCCGGCCAAAGTCGGCCAGGGCGGGCCGTTCATACCGGCGATCGGAAGTGCCCAGATGCTCTCGCTCGATGGCCTGAACGACCGCGTCGGCCGCCTGGACGAGCGCACCGACCAGACCACCGATCTGTTCACACTGATCGAATCGCGGCTGCTCGAAGGCCGCCTGGCGCAACTGATGGTGCCGAGTTCGGCGCCGATCGACGGCGGCGTCGGCTCGGGCTTCGGTTTTCGCACCGACCCGTTTTCCGGCCGCGCGGCCCTGCACACCGGGCTGGATTTTCCAGCCGACATCGGCACCGTGATCCACTCGGCGGCCGGCGGCATGGTGGTCACCACCGAGGTGCACCCGGCCTACGGCAACCTGGTCGAGATCGACCACGGCAACGGCCTGCTGACACGCTATGCGCATGCCTCGAAGGTGCTGGTCAAGACCGGCGATCTGGTCAAGCGCGGCCAGCCGGTGGCCGAGGTCGGCAACACCGGGCGCTCGACCGGACCGCACCTGCACTTTGAGGTGCTGGTCGACGGCGTGCCGCAAAACCCGGCGCGCTTCCTCGCCGGCCGCGGCGGCGATGCGCGGGCGCTGGCGGGCAACCGGCGCTTGCGCTGACCCCCGGGTAAACTCCGACGCTTTGTGCGCCCCGACGCACGCCGGGGCCTGCGCCTGCCCCGGCCGTCCCCGTTGCGAGACCTTGCGATAGCGCCGATCCACCCCATCTCGCACACGCCCCGCACGCCCCACGACAAGAAGCCCCGCCGCATGTTGCCCAAACTCCTCACCTCGATCTTCGGCAGCCGCAACGACCGCCTGCTCAAGCAGTACCGCGTCGTGGTGCAGAAGATCAACGCGCTCGAACCGGCCTTCGAAGCCCTCGACGACGCGGCCTTGCGTGCGAAGACCGAGGCATGGCGCCAGCAAGTCGCCGCCGGCATGAGCCTGGAGGAACTGCTGCCCGAGGCCTTCGCCGCGGTGCGCGAGGCCGGCAAGCGCGCGCTGAAGATGCGCCACTTCGACGTGCAATTGATCGGCGGCATGGCGCTGCACGAGGGCAAGATCGCCGAGATGCGCACCGGCGAGGGCAAGACCCTGATGGCGACGCTGCCGGTGTACCTGAATGCGCTGTCGGGCAAGGGCGTGCACCTGATCACGGTGAACGATTACCTGGCCCGGCGCGATGCCGAGTGGATGGGGCGCCTGTACACCTTCCTTGGCCTGACGGTGGGCGTCAACGTGCCCGGCCTGTCGCGCGAAGAGAAACAGGCCGCCTACGCCGCCGACGTCACCTACGGCACCAACAACGAATTCGGCTTCGACATCCTGCGCGACAACATGGTCTACGAGGTGGCCGACCGCACCCAGCGCGGCCTGAACTTCGCCATCGTCGACGAGGTCGATTCGATCCTGATCGACGAGGCGCGCACGCCGCTGATCATCAGCGGCCAGGCCGAAGACCACAGCGAGCTGTATGTGCGCATCAACGCCGTGATCCCGCAGTTGACCAAGCAGATCGGCGAGCTCGATCTGCGCACCGGCGAAGGCGTGATCGAGCCGGGCGACTTCACCGTCGACGAGAAAGGCCACCAGGTCTTCCTCACCGAAGACGGCCACGAGAACGCCGAGCGCATCCTCGGCGAAGCTGGTCTGCTGGCCGAAGGGGCGAGCCTGTACGACCCGGCCAACATCACCCTGATGCACCATGTGTACGCCGCGCTGCGGGCCAAGCACCTGTACAACCGCGACCAGCACTACGTGGTGCAGAACGGCGAGGTCGTGATCGTCGATGAATTCACCGGCCGCCTGATGACCGGCCGGCGCTGGAGCGACGGCCTGCACCAGGCGGTGGAGGCCAAGGAAGGCGTGCAGATCCAGAGCGAGAACCAGACCCTGGCCTCGATCACCTTCCAGAACTACTTCCGCATGTACGCCAAGCTCGGCGGCATGACCGGCACCGCCGACACCGAGGCCTACGAGTTCCAGGAAATCTACGGTCAGGAAACGGTGTTGATCCCGCCGAACAAACCGACGATCCGCAAGGACGAGCTCGATCTGGTCTACAAGACCGCCACGGAAAAATACAACGCGGTGATCGAAGACATCCGCGACTGCCACCAGCGCGGCCAGCCGACCCTGGTGGGCACGACCTCGATCGAGAACTCCGAGTTGATTTCGGAGCTGCTGAAGACGGCCGACCTGCCGCACCAGGTGCTCAACGCCAAGCAGCATGCCAAGGAGGCCGAGATCGTGGCCCAGGCCGGACGGCCCGGTGTGGTGACGATAGCGACCAACATGGCCGGCCGCGGTACCGACATCGTGCTCGGCGGCAACGTCGAAAAGCAGGTGCAGTTTCTCGAAGCCGATGAAGAGCTGGCTGGCGACGACCGTGTCCGGCGCGTCCAGCAGTTGCACGACGAGTGGCAGGGCCTGCACGACAAAGTCAAGGCCGAAGGCGGGCTGCGCATCATCGCCACAGAACGCCACGAGAGCCGCCGCATCGACAACCAGTTGCGAGGCCGCTCCGGCCGCCAGGGCGACCCCGGCCAGTCGCGGTTCTACCTGTCGCTCGAAGACCCGCTGATGCGCATCTTCGCCGGCGACCGCGTGCGCGCCATCATGGACCGGCTGAAGATGCCCGAGGGCGAGGCCATCGAAGCGGGCATCGTCACCCGCAGCATCGAAGGCGCGCAGCGCAAGGTCGAGGCCCGCAACTTCGACATGCGCAAGCAATTGCTCGAGTACGACGACGTCAGTAACGACCAGCGCAAGGTCATCTACCAGCAGCGCAACGAGATCCTCGAGGCGGCCACGCTGGATGAGCAGATCACCAACCTGCGCAAGAGCACGATGACCGACGTCGTGCGCACCTACGTGCCCGCCGAGAGCCTGGAAGAGCAGTGGGATCTGGAGGGCCTGGAAAAGACGCTGCGCGAGGAATGGCAGCTCGACGTGTCGTTGAAGTCGGCGGTCGCTGCCAGCGACTCGATCGCCGACGACGACATCGTTGACAAAGTGGTGGCCGCGGCCGACGAAGCCTACAGTGCCAAGCTCGCTTTCGTCGGCAGCGAACAGTTCACGCCCTTCATGCGCATGGTGTTGCTGCAAGCCATCGACAGCCATTGGCGCGAGCACCTGGCCGCACTCGACTACCTGCGCCAGGGCATCCACCTGCGCGGTTACGCGCAGAAAAACCCGAAACAGGAATACAAGCGCGAAGCCTTCGAGCTGTTCTCGCAACTGCTCGACGTGGTGAAGATGGAAGTCACCCGCGTGCTGATGACGGTGCGCATCCAGACCCAGGAGCAGGTGGCCGAAGCGGCCGAGGCGATCGAAGAGAAAGCCAGCCAGGTCGCCAATGTCACCTACACCCACCCCAATGAAGACGGCTCGGTGTCGCAGGAGACCGGCCCGACGACGCAGGCCGCTTCGGTACCACGGGTCGGCCGCAATGACCCTTGCCCCTGCGGCAGCGGCAAGAAGTACAAGCTCTGCCACGGCAAGCTGGCCTAGGGCAACTCTTCCACGATCGAGCCAAAGACTGCGGCACTGAGGCGCTCAGCCGAGGTCGGCAACGCGGCTGCGAACGCACTCACAGTGCCATGCCTGCGCGCAAGCCGCGGACCCAGTGCTGCTGCCACGGTGCCAAGGGCGCTGTGCGTTGAGTTGTGCCCTGCAGATTGTGGGTAAACCAACCCCTCTGGAAGAAGTGTTCTCGGGGCTAACGCGGATGACACTGCTTGCATCGCAGACGTATGTTTCTTGCCCGGTCGCCGAGCCATCCGTTCGGCGGCGATTCCCCACTCTCACGTTGGAGATGTCATCCATGACAACCTGGAACAGCCTGGGCACGGTCACGAGCCTGCTCGCTTGCGCTGCTTGTGCCCTACCTGCAAGTGCGGCAGAACCCACCGCCGCACCACTTGCCAAACAATCGCCCGTTCAGCTCGACAGCGCGCAGGGCAAGCAGGTGGTCCGCGACAAAGACACGGGCAAGCTGCGCGCCCCCTCGGAAGAAGAGCTGGCGGAGATGGCGGCCGCCGAGAAGGCCAACCGCGCGGCACGTGGCCTGCCTGACCCCGCGACAGCCGCGCCAGCGATCGTCGTGCGGCAACACGCCGACGGCATGATGAGTGCCGTGCTCGGCCTGGAGCATATGGTGACGATCACTGCCGTACGGCGTGCCGACGGCAAGTTGGTGCGGAGCCATCGCGACGCTGCTCACGAGCATCCGACCGCGACGCCTGCAACACGCGACCAACGCCCTACGGAGTGACCGCAATATCAAAACGACTTACATCCTCGCAGGCCTGTTGGGCCTGGTTGCTGCGGCACCCAGCCTTGGCGCGAATATCATTCTCAACAACGTCGATGTCGCCGGTGTCGGCTTCAATGACGCGGCCTTGGCTGCACCGGTTGGCGGCAATGCCGGCACGACGGTTGGTGCACAACGCCTGATCGCCTACCGCAAGGCGCTGGAGCTCTGGGGCAAGACTCTGCGCAGCGACGTCACGGTTGTGGTTCAAGGCTCATTTGCCGGCTTGCCCTGCACGGCGACTGGCGGAACCCTGGCCCAGGCCGGAGCGATCACGATCTTCGCCAGCTTCCCTGGCGCACCGCTGCCCAACCATTGGTACGGTGCGGCGCTCGCCAATTCGATCGTGGGGATTGATCTGACACCGGGAGGCCTCGATCCCGGCCCGCTGGCGGCGCCGTTTGCCGACGACATCGTGGCCAACTTCAACGGCAACGTCGGCAAGCCGGGCTGCATCGAGGGCCCCGGCTGGTACTACGGTTTGGACAGCACGCCTGGCCCTGGCCAGACCGATTTTCTGGACGTGTTCATGCACGAGGTCTCGCACGGCCTGGGGTTCCAGAACTTTGTCAATGAGGCGTCCGGGGCCTCGCCTGCCAGTCTGCCCGACGTCTACATGGCCAACACGCGCGACCTCGACACTGGCCTGCAGTGGAACGTCATGAACGCGGCGCAAATCCGGGCCTCGGCCATCAACAACGGCCGTGTGGTTTGGACCGGCCCGCAGGTCACGGCCAATGCGCCGCTGGTACTGGGGCCCTTCGAGGGCATTCGCGTGAGCGGCAGCGTGAACAAGGAGGTCGAGTACGGTGCTGCGGCATTCGGCCCGGCGGCCAGTGCGAGCAACTTCGCGGGCCAGATCGTGCTGGGGCTCGACGCTTCCAACGTGGCAGGCGCCAGCACCACTGACGGCTGCAGCCCCCTGACGAACGCGGCGGCGGTTGCGGGCAAGATTGCGCTGATCGATCGGGGCACCTGCACATTTGTAGTGAAGGCGAAGAACGCGCAGAACGCAGGTGCAAAGGCCGTCATTCTGGCCAACACCTTGGGCCGGGCCTCCTTCGAACCTGGCGGCACGGACGCATCGATCACGATTCCAGCGATCGGCATCTCCAATGCCGACGGCGATCTGATCAAAGCCGGCCTGCCTTCAGTGAACGCCGAGTACTTTGTCGACCCGACTCGTCTCGTTGGCGTTGCCGACGGCTATGTGCGCCTGTATGCGCCGCGCACGGTCGCGCTCGGCTCGTCGATCTCGCACTTCGACACGGTGGCGGTACCCAACCTGCTGATGGAACCGTTCACCACCGCGACGACGCAAGCCAACGCCAATCTCGATCTCACGCCTTCTCTGATGCAGGACATCGGATGGCGCATCGAGACACTCAAGATCGGCGGCTGCGATACCGGTGTGCCCAGCGTCTTGCGCACAGGCCAGATGCTGCACGCCAACGTAGAAGCCTGTAGCGCTGCGGCGAAAAACCATGGCCAATTCGTCAGTTGCATGAACATCGTGACCAATGCCGCCAAGGCCAGCGGCTTGATCACCGGCAACCAGCACGGCGCGATCACGTCGTGCGCGGCACGCGGCCGTTGAACTCCGGACCTCGCTGTACCCAACGGCGCCTTCGGGCGCCGTTTTTCATG
>JANOKY010000298.1:0-2831 GCA_031419635.1 Burkholderiales bacterium
CTCACCGTCGGCGTCACCACCCGGCTGCTCGACCCGGCCGGTGGCGTCGAGGCGCTGCGCCTGGGCCTGGCCCAGCGCTACCTGCTGCGCGACCAGCAGATCACGCCCGACGGCGTGCCGCTGACGCAGCGCTTCTCCGACCTGCTGCTGGTGGGCTCGGCGCACCTGTCGTCGCGCTGGACCTTCGACGCCGCGCTGCAGTACAGCCCCGAGATCACCCGTGCCACCCGCTCGGTGCTGAGCGCGCGCTACCAGCCCGGGCCGCTGCGCACGCTCGCGGCCAGCTACCGGCTGGCGCGCGGCGCCAGCGAACAGGTCGACCTGGGCTGGCAGTGGCCCGTGTACCGCGGTGATCCGGCCAGCGGCTCGGCCTGTAGCGGCACGCTGTACAGCGTGGGCCGCATCAACTACTCGGTCAGGGACAGCCGCATCACCGATTCGCTGGCCGGCTTCGAGTACGACGCCGGTTGCTGGATCGCCCGCGTGGTGGGCGAGCGGGTGTCCACCGGCCGCACCGCAGCCACCACGCGGCTGCTGCTGCAGCTCGAGCTGGTGGGCCTGTCACGGCTGGGTTCCAACCCGCTGCAGGTCTTGAAGGACAATATCCCCGGCTACAAGCTGCTGCGCGACGACCGCGCCGACCCGCCCCCGCGCGATTACACGCAATGAGTTCGATGACCCGATGAAGACTGTCCTGAGAATCGCTGCACTGCTCGGCTGCTGCACGCTGCTGCCGGCCGTGGCCCAACCGACGCGAGCCAACGCAACGACCGCCACCGCGCCTGCTGCCATCCCGTTGCGGCCGGGCGACCACATTGCTGCCGTCGTCAACCAGGAGCTGGTGACCGCCTACGAAGTCAACCAGCGCATGGTGCGGGCGCGCGACGACGCCCAGCGCAACAAGCAGCGCCTGCCCGACGAGGCCGAGTTGCGCCGCCAGGTGCTCGAGTCGCTGATCGAAGACCGCGCCATGCTCAGCCACGCCCGCGACAGCGGCGTGCGCGTGGAAGACGCCGACATCGACCGCGCGGTGGCCAATATCGCCGCGCAGAACCAGATGACGCTGGCCCAGTTGCGCACCCAGATCGGCCGCGAAGGCCTGGACCTGGCGCGCTTTCGCGCCAACATCCGCGACCAGATGCTGATCGAGCGCGTGCGCGAGCGCGAAGTGGCGCAGCGCATCCGCATCACCGACAGCGATATCGACGAGTTCATCGAAAAGCAGCGCGGCGCCGCGGCCGGCGAGGTGCAGTACAACGTGGCCCAGGTGCTGGTCACTGTGCCCGAGGGTGCCAGCGAAGCCGTGGTGGCCGAGCGCCGCGCGCGCGCCGAAGCCGCGCTGGCGCGCATCCGCGGCGGCGAAGCCTTTGCCGCGGTGGCCAAGGCGGTGTCGGAAGACGCCAACAAGGACAACGGCGGCGAGATCGGCTTGAAGCCCGCTGACCGCCTGCCCGATGTGTTCCTCGAGGTCGTGCGCCCATTGGCCAGCGGCGACGTGGCGCCGACCCTGCTGCGCAGCGGCGCCGGCTTTCACGTCTTGAGGCTGATCGAGCGCAGCGACGGCACCGCCTTTCGCGTCGCCCAGACCCGCGTCCGCCACATCCTGCTGCGGCCTTCGCCGCAGTTAAGCGCCGAGGCGGTGCAGGCGCGGCTGGCCGACTTCAAGCGCCAGATCGAGGCCGGCACGCGCCGCTTCGAAGACCTGGCGCGCGAGCATTCGCTCGACGGCAGCGCCGCGGCCGGTGGCGACCTCGGCTGGGCCGCACCGGGGCAGTTCGTGCCCGAGTTCGAAGAGGCCATGACCGCGCTGGCGGTCGGCGGCATCACGCCGCCCATCGTGTCGCGCTTCGGCGTGCATCTGATCCAGGTCGTCGAGCGGCGCACCGTGGCGCTGGACACCAAACAGTTGCGCGAACAGGCGCGCAACGCCCTGCGCGAGCGCAAGTTCGAAACCGCCTACGCCGAGTGGGTGCGCGAAGTGCGCGAGCGCGCCTACGTCGAGTTCAGAGAAGCGCCTCTCTGAGCGAGTTGGTGTGAAGCACCAGCCGCGCAAGCGTTTCGGCCAGCACTTTCTGGCCGATCGCGGCGTCATCGATGACATCGTCGCGGCGATCGATCCGCGGCCAGGCGAACCGCTGATCGAGATCGGCCCCGGCCTGGGCGCGTTGACGCTGCCGCTGGTCGAGCGCTGCCAGCGCCTCAGCGTCATCGAGCTCGACCGCGACCTCGCGGCGAAATTGCGGCGCAATGCCGCGCTCGAGGTCATCGAGGTCATCGAGGCCGATGTGTTGAAGGTCGACTTCACTGCGCTGGCGACCGAGCGCAGCCGGAAACTGCGCGTGGTCGGCAACCTGCCCTACAACATCTCGACGCCGATCCTGTTCCACCTTCTGCCCGCCGCCGGTGACGTGCAGGACCAGCACTTCATGCTGCAAAGGGAAGTCGTCGAGCGCATGGCCGCCGCGCCCGGCACCAAGGACTACGGCCGCCTGACCGTGATGCTGCAATGGCGCTACCACATCGAATCGCTGTTCGATGTACCGCCCGAAGCCTTCGAGCCGCCGCCGCGCGTGGTCTCGGCCATCGTGCGCATGCTGCCGTGGCCGCTGCCGGCGCCGCTCGACGCCAGCCTGCTCGAAGAGCTGGTCCAGGTGGCCTTCTCGCAGCGGCGCAAGCTCTTGCGCCACACGCTCGGCCGCTGGCTCGAGGGCCGCGGCTTTGGCGGCAGGTTCGATGTGCAACGCCGCGCCGAGGAAGTACCGGTGGCGGAGTACGTGGTCCTAGCGCAGGCCGTCGGTGGCGCTTGAAGCGGGTGACGCGCGCCGCGCATG
>JANOKY010000299.1:0-3263 GCA_031419635.1 Burkholderiales bacterium
GGCGCGTGCATGAACAGCACCGCGCCGCTGTCGCGGTCGGCCAGCAGCGCCGCCAGCGTCTCGGTGTAGCGCTGCACCGGTGCGTCGCCGATGATGTCGACCGGATTCGCGCGCGACCAGTTCGGCGGCAGCAGCGCATCGAGCCTGTCGCGCACGGCGTCGCTCAAGGGGCGCAGCGGCACACCAGCCAGCGCCGCGGCGTCGGCCGCCATCACGCCGGCACCGCCGCCGTTGGTCATCATGGTCAAGGCATCGTCGCGGTTGCCTTCGCGGGTGGGGGCAAAGCGGGCCAGCGTCTCGGCGGCCATGAACAGGTCTTGCAAGGTGTCCACGCGCAACATGCCGGCGCGTCGGATGGCGGCGTCGAAAACGATGTCCGATCCGGCCAGCGCGCCGGTGTGCGATGCAGCCGCCTGCATGCCGTTGCCGGCGCGGCCCGCCTTCACCACGATGACCGGCTTGTTGCGAGCAGCGGCCCGCGCCGCCGACATGAACTTGCGCGGCGATTCGATCGATTCGATGTACAGCAGGATGGAGCGCGTGCGCGCGTCGCTGGCGAGGAAATCGAGCAGGTCGCCGAAGTCGACATCGGCGCGTTCACCCAGCGACACCATGTGCGAGAAGCCGATGCGACGCGACGTGGACCAGTCGAGCACCGCCGTGACCAGCGCTCCCGACTGCGAGACGAACGCCACGTCGCCAGCCAGCGCGTCGGTGTGCGCGAAGCTCGCGTTCAGGCCGAGGTGAGGGGTCAGCAAACCGAGGCAATTGGGGCCCAGCACGCGCAGCAGGCGGGGCCGGGCGGAGTCGAGCATCGCCTGCTTTTGCGCCGGGCTCATGCCGGCGGTCATGACGATGGCGGCGCGCGTGCCAAGCCGGCCCAGCGCGTCGATCACGCCCGCCACGGTGTCGGGCGGTGTGCACAGAACGGCCAGGTCGGGCGCTTGCGGCAAGTCGGCGATGCGGGGATAAATCGTCTGGCCGTCCAGCACCGCGTGCTTCGGGTTCACACCGTAGATCGGCCCTTTGAAGTGGCCGGCACGCAGGTTGCGCCACACGGTGCCACCGACGCTGCCGACCCGGTTCGATGCGCCGACGACGACGACCGATGCGGGTTCGAGCAGATGCTGGAGATGACGAACGCTCATCGGGTGGACGGCGTGCCGCGCGCGTCGCGCGCTTCGGGATATGCCTGTGCTGCAGGCGGGAGGGCCAAGGCGTTCATGCCGCCTGTGCGGCCGACGCCGCAGCAAGCTCTGGCCGCAGCCAATCGCAGGTGGCGCGGCGCACGAAGATCGGGATGAAGGCCTCGACCCTGGCGTCGGCAAAACCCGCAGCGATTCGGCGCGCCACGTCGGCGACTCGGCGGCGCGGGATCAACTGGTTCAGGTCATGCCAAATCAGCTCGATCAATTCGTCGCTCGCTTCATAGGTCATGCCTGGCTCCAGCGCTGTCCGTCCAACCTAGAAACCGCAGTTGGACGCGCCCGCGCGGGCCGCGATGCGGTGCGCTGGCAAGGCCTGGCGCAGGCGTGCCCTGCGCCTTGCTTGGGCTTGACGCTGCGGGCTCATGCCCGCAAGGAGGAGCAACGCCGCCAGAGCGCCGCAGCGTGGCTCGCTCGGGTGTGTAGCGCTCTCACCCACGAGGTGATGGATATCGTGGGCGGAAATGTGTGCATTCATGCGGTGAGTCCAGCGGAATCAAGCGGTCAACTGCGGTTTTTAGGATCATGCGTGTTGCGGCTGCGCGCCCTGCTTGACGGAGGCTGCCGGGTTACGCCCGGCCGCGAGCGAGAGCAGCAATTCCTGCGAGAGCCGTTCACGCGGCACCTCGGCAGCGATGGTGTACTTGTAGACGACGATGCAGCGGTCGCACAGATGGACCAATTCATCGAGTTCCGTCGAATAGAACAGCACCGCTCCGCCATCCCGGACGAACTCCTGGATCACCCGGTAGATATTGAACTTGGTTCCGACATCGACGCCGCGGGTCGGATCGAACAGCAGCAGGCACTTGGGATTGACGAGCAATGCGCGGGCCAGGATCGCCTTCTGCTGATTGCCACCGGACAAGGCGTCGATATTCAGCGCGAGATGCCGTTCACTCAGGTCGACCCGTGCAGCCGGGCCTTCGACCATGCGCCGCTCCTTGCCGCCGCTCAGCAGGTTGAAGCGGCCCGCCTGATTGATGTGCGGCAGCGAGATGTTCGCGACCGTGCTGAGGTCCGCGAAGATGCCTTCCGACTTGCGCTCTTCCGGGACCAGGACCAGACCCGCCGCCCGAGCGGCCCGCGGACTCCTGATCACCGAGGGAATCCCGCCGATCTCGAGTCGTCCCGCATCGAGCGAGTTCAGACCCACCAGCATCTTGAACAGGCTGGACTGCCCCTGGCCTTCCAGCCCGGCAACGCCGAGGATCTCGCCAGGCCGGATCGCGAAGCTCACGGCCGAGACACCGTCGGCGTTCGCGTCGCAGACCTCGAGCGCAGCCGCACCCGTGGCGCGGACGCTGGACTTGTAGGGCGGATAGGCTTCCACCACCGAGCGCCCGGCCATGTTGCTGAAGACCGCCTCGTCGCTCATCGCCACAACTTCCGAGTCGAGCACCTTGGTGCCGTTGCGCAGGATCACGCAGCGCTTGCACAGTCGCCGTATCTCGTCGAGCTTGTGACTGATGTAGAGAATTGAAGCGCCACGTGCGACGAAACGCTCGATCAGCTCAAACAACCATTCGCGATCGGACAGCGCGGCCGTCGGCTCGTCAAGCAGCAGCACCCGGGGCTTGCGCAGCATCGCCCGGACGATTTCAATGCGCTGCCTGAGCCCGAGCGACAGGTCACCGACCAGCGCCGATGGCTGAACGTTGCTGATGCCGTGCTCGTGCATCACGGCAGCCGCCTCGGCCTCTACCTGGCGTTTCGACACCAGACCGATCGCATTGGAAGTGGGCTTGGGCAGGAACAGGTTGGTGGCGACCGACAGCGTCGGAATCAGGCTCAGTTCCTGAAACGCCGTCGAAACTCCCCGCGCCCTGGCATCGAGAACATCTCGCGGCGCATACAGGTCACCATCGATGCGGATCTCCCCCGAATCGGGCGTCACGACGCCACTGAGCGCCTTGACCAGCGTCGACTTGCCGGCGCCGTTTTCGCCGAGCAAGCCGCAGACCTCGCCCGGCATCAACGAAAACGACACGTCGTCCAGCGCGATCGTCGCGCCATAGCGCTTCCCCAGCGATTTGGCTTCCAGAATCGGACGGGGCA
>JANOKY010000300.1:0-6439 GCA_031419635.1 Burkholderiales bacterium
GCCACTTCGGCCACGTTGGGCAGGCTCTTCAGTTCGTACTTCAGGAACCAATCCTGCAGCGTGCGCAACTGCGACAGGTCGTTGCGGCCCGATCTGTCCACCAGCGCGTACTGGAAGATCCAGCCCACCCCCGTGGCATCGGGGCCGAGCGACGTCTTCGCGCTCGCTGGCAGCCGGCCCTGCACCTGGTTCAAATACTCGAGCACGCGCGATCGCGCCCAGTACAGATCGGTGCCATCGTCGAACAACACATAGACGAAGCTGTCGCCGAAGAAGGAGAAGCCGCGCACCGTCTTCGCCCCCGGCACGGACAGCATCGTGGTGGCCAGCGGATACGTCACCTGGTTCTCGACGATCTGCGGCGCCTGCCCCGGGTAGCTGGTGCGGATGATCACCTGCACGTCCGACAAATCGGGCAGCGCGTCGATCGGCGTGCTGCGCAGGCTGATGATGCCCCACACGCCGAGCATCAGCGTGGCCAGCAGCACCAGGAAGCGGTTGACCACTGACCAGCGGATCAGGCGGGCAATCATCGCGCCGCTCCGACGCGGGTGACCAGATAGCTGTCGCCCTGCTGGGTCAGCCCGAACTCGACGTTCTGCCCCTTCGCCAGGCCCTTCGCGAGTTGGCGATCCGCCAGCTTGAACGGCATCGACATGGCCGGCCACTTCAGCGACGGGATGGCTTCATGCGCCAGCGTGATCATCTCGCCATCGATCGCGACAACCACGCCGCGTCCGCGATGCTCAGCGGCCAGCGCGGGCGCGCTGGCGGCCACCATGCTGGCGGCGGGCGCGGCGGCGCGCACGAGCACGCCCTGCAAGCTCGCTTCCGAGTCGATCAGGAACTGCCCCGAGCCCACCACCTGCTGGCCTGCCGACAAGCCGCTGCGAACGACGATGCGGTCATCGACTTGCTCGCCGACTTCGACCTCGACCGGCCGGAAGCGCCCCGGCGGCTCCGACAGGTACACCAGGGTGCGCTTGCCGGTGCGGATCACGGCCTCGGCCGGTACCACCAGCGCCTGGCGCTGCGGCCCGCGCAGGCTGACCTGGGCAAACAGGCCGGCCTTCAGCCGCTGCCCCGGGTTGGGCAACTCGATGCGCACGCGCAGCGTGCGCGTCTCGCGGTTGCCCTCGGGCAGGATCGCCGCCACGCGCCCCTTGACCACCTCGCCCGGCAGCGCCGCAAAGCGCGCCTCGACAGCCTGCCCGGGCTGGATCGCCGCGGCTTGCACTTCGGGCAGCGCCGCTTCGAGCCACACCGTGCCCAGGCCGTTGATGCGCGCCAGCGTCATGCCCGGCGCCACGGTCATGCCGGCGCGCACCATCAGCTCGCTGATGACGCCGCCGGCCGGCGCGCTGATCGTCTGCAAGGCCACGGGCTGGCCGGTGCGCTCGATGCGATCGACCGTCGCCGCCGGCATGCCCAGCAGCAGCAGGCGCTGGCGTGCGGCCTGCGCCAGCGCGGCGTCGCCGACGGCCTTCACCGCCAGGTACTCCTGCTGCGCACCCAGCCACTCCGGGTTCAGCACATCGACCAGCGGCGCGCCGGCCGCCACCACGTCGCCCGGCGCGCGCGCATAGACCCGTTCGACGAATCCTGCGGTGCGGGCCTGCACGATGCTGATGTCGCGCTCGTTCAACTGCACCGTGCCGACGGCTTCGACCACGGCACCGATCGCGCGCGTCTCGACCGTGACCAGGCGCAGCCCGAGCGCCTGCTGGGCCTGCGTCGACACCGCCAGCGCGGGTCCGCCGCCCGCCGCGGCTGCGGCCGGGCCTTCTTCGGCGTAGCGCGGTACCAGTTGCATGTCCATGAACGGCGACTTGCCGGGCTTGTCGAACTTCTGCAATGGCGACATCGGGTCGTACCAATACAGCACCTTGCGCTCGGCCGGCGCCGATGCGGCGTTGGTTGCCGCCGGCAGTGCGGTGGCGGTGGCCGCGTGCTGTGCGCTGCTGCGCCATTGCGCCACGCCCCAGCCGAGGGCGACACCGACGGCCAACACACCGATCGCGAAAGTGATCCGCTTTGCATTCATTTCATTGCTCCGCAATCAAGGTGGTCAGGCGCACGCGCAAGGCCGCGCGCTGGGCATCGAGCTCGATCAGCCGCAGCCGGGTCTCGACGGCCTCGCGCCGCGCCGTCAACACGCCGGCCAGGTCGCCGCGGCCGGCCTGGTAGCTCGCCATCGCCAGGGCCACGCGCTCGGTGGCCAAGGGCTGGCCGCTGCCTGCCAGCCGGTCGCGCTGCGCGCTCAGCGCCTGCAGCTCGGCGAGCTGGGCTTCGATTTCCTCGCCGTGCCGGCGCAGGGTTTCTTCTCGCTCGGCCTCGACGCGCAGCACTTCCTTTTGCTTGGCCACGATCTGCGGCTGCTGGCGTTGCCCCTTCTGCCACGGCAGGTCGAAGCTGAACTGGAACGAGACCATGTCGCCGTACTGGGCGCCGCGGCGGCTGTAGGCCACTTCCCAGGCCCAGTCGCCGCGCTGCTCGGCGCTGGCCTCGCTGACTTCGGCCTGGGCCATCGCCTGCATCGCGGCATAGGGCGCGATTTCGGCGTGGCGGTGCAGGCCGGCGCGCACGGCATCGGCCTGCAGCGCCTGCCCCGGCGCTTCGCCTTCGAGCGCGTCGTCGGCCCGTGCGCCGACCCAGCGGCGCAACGCGGCACGCGCCTTGGCCACGTCGCGCACGGCGTCGTCGCGGCGGTCGGCCAGGGCCAGCGCCTCCTGCCGCGCCATCGTGCGCTCGGCCGGCATGGCCTTGCCCGACGCGATGCGCGCGTCCAGCGTGTCTTGCAAGACGCGGTTCTCGCGGTCGAGATCGCTGAGTTGCGCCACGCGGCGCTCGGCGAAATGCACGCCGAGCCAGGCCAGCGCGGCCTCGCGCTGCACCGCGAGTTGGGCCACCACCAAGGTCGCCCGCTCGCGCTCGACCCGGGCCTGCGCTCCGGCGGCCCGAGCTTCGCGCTTGGCGCGGTTCGGCACCTCCTGCATCACGCCGATGCGCTGCATCGTCATGAAGTCGCGTGTCAGGCTGAAGCGGTCGGCACCGCTGATCGGCAGGTTCTCCACCCCGAGCGTGAGGCGCGGATCGGGCAGCGTGGCCGCCGCCGGCTGCACCGCCTGGGCGCTGGCCAGGACGAACTGTTGTGCGGCCAGCGACGGCGCCTGCTCGCGCGCAATGCGCGTGGCCTCAATCAGGCTCAGGCCGGCATGGCCCAGGGACGGCACGCACAGCGCAGCCAGTGCCATGCACGCACGCATGCGGGAGGGAAAGCAAACCATGACATGTCCTTCAAAGCCAACGACGCGACAAACAGGAACGGACCCGCTCCGCATCGATGCAGAGCGGCCGAACAGCCCGCGCTAGTTGCGAAGAACGAGCAGGCGCAGGTACAACGGCGGCGAGCCGGGCAGCGAGGCGCCCGCGGTCATCGAGGGCGCTCGGGCGAGCGGCTGCGCGGTCAGCAGCGCGGCCGGCCGCCAATCCAGCACAGCAAGCAAAACCGGGGTGGCCGGCGCATCCGAGGCCGGCGTCGGGTGCACGGTCTGCGAGCCTTGCTGGCAGTGCGCCTGGCACAACCGCGGTTGGTCGGGGTCCATTGCGCCGGGCATGTTGCCGGCGCAGCCCGGCATCTCGGCCATCGCGACGGAGGCCTGCGCTGCCGCCACGCGGGCCGGGCAGGCGTAGGCCGCTGTCGCGAGCTGCGTGAACAGCAGCAGCGCGGCCAGCCAACCGGACAGCCAGCGAGTGGGGCGGCGGTTCAGACGCATGGCCAAAGTCTAGGGCGTCACGACGCTTCGGGCTTGATCCCGGACAAGGGCCGGCCGGGCGCTCACGGGGCCGGCCGGATCTCGGTCACGGCATAGCCGGTGGCGGTTTTTTCCGCCACGAAGCGGATCTTGTCGCCGGCCTTCAAGGCATCGAGCAGGGCGCCGTCCTTGACCTGGAAGACCATCGTCATCGGCGGCATGTCGAGGTTCTTGATTTCGCCGTGCTTGATGGTCAGTTTCATCGCACCCTTGTCGACCTTTCGGACTTCGCCATCGGTCATGTCGGTGGCGCTGGCTGCGGCACTCGCCGGGTGGTGGGCCGTGTGTTCTTCGGCCTTGGGTTGGGCCATGACGGGCGCGACAACAACGGCCAGCAGCAGGGCGGTGGTGATCAGTGATTTCATCGGGTGTCTCGTTTCAACGGTAGGTTTGGAACACGCTGCTGCGGCCGCCCTGGGCGACCAGCAGCACATCGTAGGGGTCGCGGCGTTTGCCGTACTCGGGCCCGTCCATGCCGGGTGAGCCGATGGGCATGGCCGGCACGGCCAGGCCAATGGCGGCCGGGCGCTCCTTGAGCAGGCGGTGGATTTCGCGCGCCGGTACATGGCCTTCGACGGCGTAGCCACCGACGCGGGCGGTGTGGCACGAGCCGAACTGCGCCGGCATGCCGAGCTGGCCACGCAGGGCCGTGTTGCCAGTCTCGAAGACACGCACCGCAAAGCCGTTGGCCTCGAGGTGCTTGACCCAATCCTTGCAGCAGCCGCAACTCGGATCCTTCCAGACCTCGACCAGCGGCGCTGCGGGCACGGCGAACACCGGCACGGCGACGGCCGCCGCGCAGGCGCTGATGAAATGGCGGCGTTGCAGTTTCATTTTGCGGCCACCTCGATCGCAGCGACCCTGACCTTGCCGACCATGCCGGCCTGGTAGTGGCCAGGGATCAGGCAGGCGAAGTCGAACTCGCCGACGCGGTTGAAGGTCCAGACGATCTCGCCCTGCTGGCCGGCGCCGACATGGGCCATGTACGGCTCGTCGTGCTCCATCTTCGGGAACTTGAGCATCAACGCGGCGTGTTCATCGAGTTCGTGCTTGGTGCCGAGCACGAACTCATGCAGCACCTTGCCGCCGTTGCGGTGCACCAGGCGCACCGTTTCGCCTTCGCGCACGTTGATCAGGTCGGGGGTGAAGCGCATCTTGTCGCTCATGCGGATCTCGATCGTTCGCGTGACGGCCTGGGCATCGCCGGCGATGCCCCAGTCCTTCTGTTCCTTGCGCACCGCTTCCGTCTTGGCCTTCTTGTGGGTGGCGTTGCCGTGGGCCGGGGCCAGGCCGGGGGCCGCGAGCATCGACGCCAGCAGCAGTGTCTTGAATGTCTTCATCGATTGCCTTTCGAGCTTGGGTGAGTGGTTGAATTGTTTTCAGATCAATGTCCGGAGGAGCCGCTGGGCTTGCGCGCCTTGACTTCCATGTCCTGGGTCGGTCGGCCTTTCGGCGCCATCGAGGTACCGCCTTCGGCCTTGCTACGCGCCGGCTCGGCCAGCGTGCCGGTCCACTCGTAGGCGACCGTGCCCGGCGGGTGCTTGAACCAGCCGGGGTCGCTGTAGTCGCCGGGCTTTTGTTCCTTGCGCACCTTGACGACGCTGAACATGCCGCCCATGCCGACCGCGCCGAAGGGGCCGGTGCCGGTCATCATCGCGGCGGTGTTGTCGGGCAGCGGCATTTCCATCTCCGTCATGTCCTTCATGCCGCGCTCGCCCATCACCATGTAGTCGGGCACCAGGTTCGTGATCTGCCTGGCCACGCTGCGGTGGTCGACGCCGATCATCGTCGGCACGTTGTGGCCCATCGCGTTCATCGTGTGGTGGCTCTTGTGGCAATGAAAAGCCCAGTCGCCTTCCTCGTCGGCCAGGAACTCAATCTGCCGCATCTGGCCCACGGCGATGTCGGTCGTGACCTCGGGCCAGCGCGTGCTCTTGGGCGTGGGGCCGCCGTCGGTGCCGGTGACGACGAACTCATGGCCATGCAGATGGATCGGGTGGTTGGTCATCGTCAGGTTGCCGATGCGCAGGCGCACCTTGTCGTTCTTCCTCACGTTGAGCGAATCGATGCCCGGGAAGATGCGGCTGTTCCAGCTCCACAGGTTGAAGTCGACCATCGTCATGATCTTCGGTGTGGCGCTGCCGGGCTCGATGTCGTAGGCGTTGAGCAGGAAGACGAAGTCGCGATCGACCTCGTCGATCAGCGGGTGCCTGCGGCCGTTGTCAATGCGTGGATGCGTGATCCAGAAGCCCATCATCCCCATCGCCATCTGCACCATCTCGTCGGCATGTGGGTGGTACATGAAGGTGCCGGGCCGGCGGGCGACGAACTCGTAGACGAAGGTCTTGCCCGGTGGGATGCCGGGCTGGGTGAGGCCCGTCACGCCGTCCATGCCGTTGGGCAGGCGCTGGCCGTGCCAGTGCACGCTGGTCAACTCGCCCAGCTTGTTGGTGACGAAGATGCGCACGCGGTCGCCTTCGACGACCTCGATCGTCGGCCCCGGGCTCTGGCCGTTGTAGCCCCACAGGTGGGCCTTGAAGCCGGGCGTCATTTCGCGCACCACCGGCTCGGCGACGAGGTGGAATTCCTTGACGCCGTTGTTCATGCGCCAGGGCAGGGTCCAG
>JANOKY010000301.1:0-1832 GCA_031419635.1 Burkholderiales bacterium
CCTGCCACAGCTCGGCCGGCTGCACCACCGGCATCAGCAGCTCGACCGCGCCGGCGCGGTTCATCTCCTCGCGGATGATGGCCTCGACCTTGCGGATCACACGCAGGCCCATCGGCATGTAGTTGTAGATGCCCGCGGCCAGGCGCTTGATCAGGCCGGCGCGCAGCATCAACTGGTGGCTGATGACCTCGGCCTCGGCGGGCGCTTCCTTCTGCGTGGCGAGGAAGAATTGCGAAGCTTTCATGGGGCTCGTGCGTGTGTCCGCGTGCGTCGGGGTGGATCGGCGCGGGCCGCAACGCAGCGTTGCAGCGACGCTTGCATCGGATGCGGGAAACCGTGGGTTCGCGCGCCGCACCGGGCCGGTGCAATAATCAAAACAGTCAATAAATCGAGGTCTGATTATGCTCGACCGTGAAGGCTTCAGGCCCAACGTCGGCATCGTCCTGCTCAACGCACGCAACCAGGTCTTCTGGGGCAAGCGGCTGCGCACACATTCGTGGCAGTTTCCGCAAGGCGGCATCAATTACGGCGAGTCGCCGGAGCAGGCGATGTTTCGTGAATTGCACGAAGAGGTCGGGCTGCTGCCCGAGCATGTGCAGATCATCGCCCGCACGCGCGACTGGCTGCGCTATGAAGTGCCCGACCATTTCATCCGCCGCGACGCGCGCGGCCACTACAAGGGGCAGAAGCAAATCTGGTTTCTGCTGCGCCTGATGGGCCGCGACTGCGACATGAACCTGCGCGCCACCGACCACCCCGAGTTCGACGCCTGGCGCTGGAACGACTACTGGGTGCCGCTGGATGTGGTGATCGAGTTCAAGCGCGATGTGTACCAGATGGCGCTGACCGAGCTGGCGCGCTACCTGCCGCGTGCGGCGCACCACAACCGCTACCTGCGTTCGGGCATGCGCGGGCATTGGCACGACGAGGCGGCGCCGCCCGACAGTATTGGCGGCAGCACCGAGCCGGCGGTCAAGTAGCGCCGGCTGGATTCAGCCCGAAAGCACCAGGTTGTCGCGGTGGATCAACTCGGGCTCGCCGGCGTAGCCGAGTGCAGCTTCGATCTGCGCTGAGGGCTTGCGCGCAATGAGGCGCGTCTCAGCGGCCGAATAGTTGGCCAGGCCGCGGGCGATCTCGGTGCCGGCGGTTGTGCGCACCGCGATCACATCGCCGCGCGCAAAAGCCCCTTCGACTTCGACCACGCCGATCGGCAGCAGGCTCTTGCCTTCGTCGCGCAGTTTTTGCACCGCACCGGCATCGACCGTGACCGCGCCGCGCAGTTGCAGGTGGTCGACCATCCACTGCTTGCGCGCGGCGAGCTTGGGTGTGGCCGCCCATAGCGTGGTGCCGATGGCTTCACCGGCGGCCAGACGCAACAGCACATCGGGCTCACGGCCCCAGGCGATCACGGTGCCCGCGCCGCTGCCGGCCGCGCGCTTGGCGGCGAGCACCTTGGTGATCATGCCGCCGCGGCCGATCGATGAGCCGGCACCACCGGCCATGCGTTCGAGGTCGGGGTCGCCGGCGGCGGCGACATCGATGAATTGCGCCGCGGGGTCGAGACGCGGGTCGCTGGCGTACAGGCCGCGCTGGTCGGTCAGGATCACCAGTACATCGGCTTCGACCAGGTTGGCCACCAAGGCACCGAGGGTGTCGTTGTCGCCGAACTTGATTTCGTCGTTGACCACGGTGTCGTTCTCGTTGATCACCGGGATCACGCGCAGCTGCAGCAGCGTCAGCAGCGTCGAGCGCGCGTTCAGGTAACGCTCACGGTCCGCCAGGTCGGCATGTGTCAGCAGCACCTGTGCACTGGCCATGCCATGTTCGCGCAG